>DASTDQ010000492.1:0-4269 GCA_035710305.1 Vicinamibacterales bacterium
CACGCGAGGGAGCATCCCGACTTCGAATCGTCTCCAGACGCCTATCGCGTCAAGCTGGAGGCGTTCGAGGGACCGCTCGACCTGCTGTTGCATCTCATTCGCACGAACGAGATGAACATCTATGACATTCAGATCTCGCTCATCACGGAGCAGTATCTCGCCTATGTGGAGCTGATGCAGGATCTCGACCTCGACGTGGCGGGCGAGTTCCTCGTGATGGCGGCCACGCTCATCCACATCAAGTCGAGGACGCTCCTCCCGCGGCCGGATCCCGCTCAGGACGACGAGCCGGAAGAGGACCCGCGCGAAGCGCTGGTACGCCGGCTGCTGGAGCATCAGAAGTACAAGGCCGCGGCGGGGCTGCTCCACGAGCGCGAGCTGCTGCGCAGCGCGCAGTTCATGCGGCCGGACGGCCGCGTGGCCGAGATCGCCGGAGAAGAGTACGAGCCGGAGCTGGAGGTGGACCTCTTCAGCCTGCTGGCGGCGTTCAAGGGAGTGCTCGAGCGCGCCAACCGCCGGGGCGCCATGGTGCTGCCGGCGGAGCAGACGTCGATCGAGGACCGGATCAAGCAGCTGCTCGCACGGCTGTCCGAAACGGAGGCCTGCGGGTTCGAGGATCTCTTCAACGACGGCGACGGGACCAGGGCGTTCGTGATCGTGACGTTCCTCGCGATGCTCGAGATGATCCGGCTGAAGTTGATCCGCGTGTTCCAGTCGGGCGGGGCCGGGCCGATTCGCGTCTACAAGCGTGCAAGGCCCGTGGACGCGCCGCATCCGATCGACGACCCGCTGGGTCCCTGACACAGACATGCCTAACGACGTATTCGAATCAGACCCGCCGGCCTCGGCCGTCGTCTCCGCCGAGGTGAAGGCCGTCGTGGAGGCGCTCATCTTCGCGTCTCCCGAGCCCATCACGCCGAAGATGCTCTTCAAGCTCCTGGCGGAGGAGCCGAAGGAGGACGTCCTCGCCGCGATCGACGCGCTGAGGACCGACTACGAGAACCGACCCGGCCTGCAGATGCTGGAGGTGGCGGGCGGATACCAGATCGTCACGCGGCCGGATTTGAACGACTGGGTGCGCCGGCTGTTCCACGAGCGCTCGACGCAGAAGCTGACCGCGCAGGCGCTCGAGTCGCTCGCCGTGATCGCCTACAAGCAGCCGGTGACGGCGCTCGAGATCGGCGAGATCCGCGGCGTGAACACGGCCGGCGTGCTCTCGACACTGCTCGAGCGCCACTTGATCAAGATCGTCGGCCGCAAGAACGTCGTCGGCCGTCCATTCCTCTACGCCACCACGAGAGAGTTCCTGATCCGGTTCGGGCTGAAGGACCTGAACGACCTGCCGAAGGTGGAGGACATGGCCGAGGCGCTCGGCTTCGATCCACCGGCCGGTCTTGCCGAGACGTCGCCGCCTGAGGAAATGCTGCCCATCGAAGACGATGGCGAGAGTTGAAACCTCGAAGACTTACTTCTCCACTTGGAACTTTGACCTCTCAACTTTCTGTACCGCTCGCCCGAGTGCCCTGACCTCGTCGGACGACAGGTCGCGCCATTCACCCGGCCGCAGCGTCTTGTCGCGGATGGGGCCGATTCCGACCCGTCTGAGCGCGCGTACGGGATGACCGACGGCCTCGCACATTCGTCGAACCTGTCTCGTGCGTCCTTCCCGGATCGTCAAACGCAGCAGGCCGTCGCGGTCGCGTTTGCCCTTGTTGAGCAGCGTGGCCTCGGCCGGCAGGGTGCGCCGCCCGTCGAGCGGGATTCCGGTCCGAAGCCGATCGAGCGCTTCCATCGCCGGCATTCCCGCGACGCGAGCGTCGTAGGACCGCTCGACGCCGTGGCGAGGGTGGGTGAGCCGGGCCGCCAGCTCGCCGTCGTTGGTGAGCAGCAGCAGCCCCTCGGTGTCGTAGTCCAGGCGGCCGACGGGATACACGTACTCCCGCACGCCCGCGAGCAGATCCATGACCGTCCGCCGCCGCTGTGGATCGGATCTCGTCGTCACGTACCCGGTGGGCTTGTAGAGGAGGATGTAGCGCCGGCGCGCCTCGGCCTTGACTCGCCGGCCGTCAACGCGGATGTCGTCGCGCTCGGGATCCGCCTTCACTCCCATCGCGGCGACCGCCTTGCCGTTGACGGTCACGCGCCCGTCGGCAATCAGCTTTTCCGCCGCTCTGCGGGACGCGATGCCGGCTTGGGAGAGGATCTTCTGGAGGCGGACGGAGTGACTACTGGTGTTCACACTTCTCACTGCTCGCTTCTCGGTTCGTGTTCAACTTCACGTTCGTTTCGGTGTTCATGTTCCGAACCTGAACTTGAACACGAACCGAGAAGTGAGAACCGAGAAGTGTGAACGACTCAATTCTCCAACACCTTCGCCCAGAAGCTGACCAGCTTCCAGGTGTCGAGCGCCGTCGCGGCCCGGTTGACCTCGGCGTGCGTGATGAGGCCGCTGAGGAGCACCCTGACGTTGGCGCCCTTGCGCCGCAGATCGTCGGCCAGCACGGCCGACTCGGCCGCCGGGATGACCGTGTCGTCGTGCCCGTGCAGCAGGTACAGCGACGCGAGCGGGGGACGCTCGACGCGCTGCGGGGAAAGAGCCGGATCGTCGGCGCCGAGCTGCTCGAGGTGCGGCGCGAGCACCGGGCCCAGCTTGCCGACCGCGCGATCGTTGACGTAGCCCATGTAGGTTCGCGACGGCTCGGGCAGGGCGGCTGCGAGCTCGCGCGCCTTGGCGAACGTCGCGTTGGCCTGATCCATGCTCACCAGCGTCAGCTGCGACGCGAGGAGAAAGGTCTCGACCCCTTGTCTCAGCGCGTCCACCTGGTCCGCCGGCACGACCCCCCGGTCGGCCAGCCCGTACAGGATGACGGCGACGCCGTAGTCGTGCGGCGGGTGAGTCTCGATGCCGGGCACCTGTGGCGCGACGCCCGTGGCCAGGTAGCGCAACACGCGAGGCAGATCACCATGCCCGCCGAAGGAGAGCACGAACGCGACCCGCTCGCGTATCGCCGGGCGGCTGGCCGCCGAGATCGAGAGGCCGCCGGCGAAGCTGATGCCGACGATGCCGACGCGGCCGTCGGGCGTCAGGTCCGGACGCACGGCCATCCACGACACGGCGTCCTCGATGACGTCGGTTGCACGCGGGGTGATTCGATACGCCTGCAGATCGGGTAACGCGATCGTCATCACGGTCAGGCCCGCGCCCGCGAGATCGTCGGCGAGCGCGGTGAGGCGCGGCTCCGCGATGCCCATGGAGTGAATGCCCGGGATGAGCAGCACGGCGCGGCGGGCGCCGCCCGACGGCGTGTAGAACTGTGCGGCGACCTCGCCGTACCTCGTGGGCACCACGTGGCGCTCGTGGACCGTGACCGATCGTGCCTGCCGCTGCGCCAGCGTCTCCATGCGGCCGCCGAGACCGGCAGCGCGCACGACGAGCGAAGCCGCGCGCACGTACACCGTCCCCACGTTGACGAGGACTGCGAGCGCGAGCACGCACGCGATCCCGACGATCAGGCGGCGCCTCATCGAAGGTGAATCTTACACCGCGTGCTATTCTCGACTGGCTCGCTGCCAGGATTGCCGCGAGTCGAGATGAAGAAGCTGATCATCGCCATCGACGGCCCATCGGGTGCCGGCAAGGGCACGATCTCGGGCGCCGTCGCGCGGACCCTGGGCTACCGGCACATCGACACCGGCGCGATGTACAGGGCCGTGGGCTGGAAGGCGCACCACGACGGCATTCCACTGGACGACGAGGAATCGGTCGGCGCGCTCGCGCAGCGGGCGGACCTCCGCGTCGAGGGCGGCATCGTCGTCATCGACGGACACGACGTCACCTCCGCGATTCGCACGCCGGAAGTGGACCAGCTCGCTTCTCGCGTCGCGAAGTTGCCGCAGGTGCGCCTGGCTCTCGTCTCCCGCCAGCGCGCGCTCGGCGCCGGGGGTGGCATCGTCATGGAGGGCCGAGACATCACCAGCGTCGTGTTCCCGGATGCCGACGTGAAGATCTACCTGGACGCCTCCGCGGAGGAACGGGCGCGCCGCCGCGCGGGCGATGCGGCGCACGCCGGCAGCCAGTCGAGCCAGGCGGCGGTTGCGGCCGCGATTCAGGCCCGCGACACGCTGGACACCAGGCGCACGGCGTCGCCGCTGACGCTCGCGCCAGGCGCCGTGCGCATCGACACGACGTCGATGCCGATCGATGAAGTCGTGGGACGGGTATTGGATCTGGTGAGCGCGAAGATTGAGGCCTCGGACGGGCACGTCTAG
>DASTDQ010000493.1:0-11576 GCA_035710305.1 Vicinamibacterales bacterium
GCGCTGCGCGCCGGCGCGGACGGGTTGATGCACGGCATCATCGACGAGCCGGTCGATCAGGAGTTCCTCGATCTCATGAAACGGAACAAGGCGGTGTACGTGGCCACGTCGTCACTCTACGAGGACGTCGCGGACGTCGCCTCGTGGGCGCGGCGCCAGGCCGCCTACGACGAGGCTGGCCGCCTGTCCGCGATCGTCAACGGCTTCATCGCCGGACCGGGCGCGCAGCAGTTCGAGGCGACGTTCAACAACAGCGCGTTGACAAAGCGCCTGCTGCCGACGCAACGGGCCAATCTCAAGAAGGTCTTCGATGCCGGCGTACCCGTCGTGATGGGCACCGATGCGGGGTTCCTGGGGATCCTGATGGGAGTGTCCAGCCAGGCCGAGCTCGCGTTGATGGTCGAAGCTGGCCTGACGCCGGACGCCGCGCTTGCCGCCGCCACGATCAACGCCGCGCGCATGCTGGGGCGGGAAGCCACGTTCGGCACCATCGAGACCGGCAAGCAGGCGGACATGATCGTCCTCGATGCCGACCCGCTCGCGGACATCGGGAATGTCCGGCGTATCCATCGGGTGATCAAGGGGGGAGTGGTGCACGATCCCGGCCAGTTGCTTGCCGGCATGCGGACGCTGCCGCCCGCGGGGGTCGACAAGTAAGTGGCTTTCCTCGCGCGCGCGCTCGCTGTCGCGTCGGTCGTCTGGCTCGCGCCGGCCGCTTTCGCGCATCACGGCTTCGCCAACTTCGATCTCAACACCGAGCTCGAGATCAGCGGCACGGTGACCAGCCTCGCGTTCGTGAACCCGCATTCCTGGCTCCATCTGAACGTGACGGGGAAGGACGGTCAGACCAGCGCGTGGCGATGCGAGCTGCGCGGAGCGACTGTCCTCAAGCGATCGGGCTGGTCGCCCGAGATGTTCACACCCGGCACGCGCGTGACGATCACCGGATCGCCGGATCGCTTCGAGCCGAACACCTGCTATCTCGGGACGGTGGTCTTCGCCGATGGCACGCGGATCGATCGCTACGGTCAGATCAAGCGGCCGGCGCCGGCGCCCGCGCCCGCGGAGAGGCCGGCGAGGCTCGCCAACGGCAGGCCGAACTTCTCGGGCGACTGGGCCGCCGAGCAGCGAGTTCTGACCGATCCGCGCGGTATGAGCGGCGCCTTCCTTCCGATTGGCGTGGCGCAAACCCTGAAACCGGGCGACGTGCCCGAAGGCACGCAGGCGTTTCCGGGCACGCGGGGGTCCGCCGTGTCGCTTGCCGAGGATCCGATTGAGGCGTTCTGGAACCGGCCGAGCGCGATCCCGTTGACCGAGGCGGGCGCGAAGGCGATCGAAGGGTTCGACGGTTCGTCGGCGGACAATCCGCGCCTGCGCTGCGAGACGACGAACATTCTCTTCGACTGGACGTTCGAGTCGGACGTCAATCGCATCACCCAGGGTGACGACACCCTCACGATGCTTTACGGGTCGATGGCGCTGATGCGGACCGTGTACCTGAACATGGCCGAACACCCCAAGGACGTTCGCCCGAGCCGGGCGGGCCATTCGATCGGCCGATGGGAGGGCGACACGCTGGTCGTTGACACGATCGGATTCGAGCCCGGCATCCTGTCGGCCGACGGCCGTATCCCGCACAGCGATCGACTCCACGTCGTCGAGCAGTTCTCGCTCGATGCCGCGAAGCCGGCTCTGATGCGCAGCTTCGTTGCGGAAGATCCGCTCTACTTCCAGGGACAGTACAAGGGAGCCGATATCGTCTACGTCGCGGACGTCCCGTACCAGGGCACCAGGTGCGACGATCGATCCTACAGGTCGCCAGGCCAGTCCGGCGGCGCTCGGTGGATCCTTTGGACCAGCATGGCGGTCGTCGTCGGCGCAGTCGCGATCATGTGGACGGTTACGGCGCGACGCCGGCGTGTTCAGGGCGCCAGCTGAACGCTGATCTCGGTGCCCGGTTCGTCCGGATGGCGCCGGGTCAACCGCTCCATCGCCACCCGTGACGGCCTCGGCGTGCCGTCTCTCACGACCACGGTCGCATTCGGCTGGTCGAAGTAGAGCTCCTCGAGGCTGTTCTGGAAATACGGCGTCATCGTGGCCGTGAAGCCTCCGCCCGCCGCCGGCGTGACCTGCACTCGCAGCAGGCTCTGATAGCGCGCCACGTCCCGGTCGGCCAGCGCTCCCGAGAGGCTGCTGATGGCGCGTGCCAGGGCCGTTCGTGCCAGGCCGAGCGCCGAGGCGGCTTTCTTCGAGAGGCGCGCGTAGTCCTTCCACTGCTTCCTGTTCGGGAACAGATGGCTCGCGGCGAACAGGCCGTGCGCCGCCTCGAACTCGATCGGCGAGAGAAACGCGCCGCCCGATCCCGAGACGAAGTAGTGCGGCCCCGGCATCGTGCCGCCCGACAGAAAACGCGCGAACTGGTCCGGCGCGTAGTGCTGAAAGCTGTGCTCGTGGGCCGTGACGACGCCGGTGATCGTCTGCGAGAACCGTCCGAGGATGCCGTGCAGCCCATCGAGCTTCGGCTGGCCCGCTTTCTTGAGATTGACGAGCGACGGAATGTGGAAGATGACCAGCACTCGCTTTCCGCTGGCCTGCGCCACGGCGAGCCGCCGCTCGAGCCACGCCAGCTGGGCGCTGTCGCCGTCGGACTTCAGCAGGCCGAACAGTTTCCCGGCCGGGTCGAGCGACGCCGTCATGCCGGAGTCGAGGGCCAGAACGACCAGCGGGCAGTCGGGCGAGGAGAGCTCCCAGTAGGTGCCGGGTTGGCGCACGAAGCGCAGGCCGTGGTCCTGCCAGAGCCTCGTGTGTTTCGTCGTGCAGAAGAGATCGAAGAACTCACGCCCGTTGTGCGGCGAGTAGTACTCGTGGTTGCCGGGGACCGCCCAGATGGGCATCCGCAGGTTCTGGTACGGCTGGAAGAAGCCTTCGACGAAGTCCTTCTCGCTGCCGGCCGGGTAGGCGAGGTCGCCGTTGATGATGATGAAGTCGGGGTCGAGGCCGCGGATGAGCGGCAGAAGACCGTACTGCGACCGGTCGCCCTCTCCGGTATCGCCGAGGATGAGGAACGAGAATCCGCCGTCGAGATCCGGCGACGAGAGGAGATCGCGGAAGTCGCCCACGCGATCGGGCGCCGTAGGCGCGTCGTTCTCGTAGCGCTGCCTCCACTCGACAGTGTGGTCGCGCCGGAACTGCTTGCGGGCGGCGATCCAGTGCACCGGGTTGAGCCAGAACCCGGGCCCGCGAACGCCGTGCAGGCTCGGCCAGATGAATTCGGCCGCCACGCGGCTACTCCACCTCCAGCTTGACTGTCCGGTCGGGGCCTCGAGCGCCCGTGGGCCGCGCGACCCGGAGCAGTGTCGAACTCAGGTCGTTCCAGAACGGCGCGCCGAAGGTGATCAGGATCGCCGTCAGCATGCAACCGAAGAGGAAGCGTGGGGCGACCGTCTGGCGGTCGGTCATCCGCCTCCACACGACCGCTGGATCCAGGAAGTAGTCCACGCTCAACGCGACATCGCAGCCCACGGGGGCCGGGGTGGTCGCGCCTTCGGCGGTTGGCGACTCGAGGTCCGCGTCGCGGGGCGTGCAGGCAAAGTCGGCCGCGCTTCTCGCGATGTCGAGCGCCTGTTTCCCGAACGTCTCCAGCTGCTGGCGCGATGCCTGATCCGTCGAGGTGGCCGCCTGCTCGTAGAGCTTCTGCGCATTCTCGGCGAGGGCGATCGCCTCTTCGGGCGAGACCATCGTGGCCCTCAGATAGATCTGCTCGAAGGGGAGGTTGAGCATCACGGCCACCAGCATGGCGAACGTGAAGGTCTGCCGCAGGTTCCGCCGCCGGTACTGGAATCCGAAATTCTCGAGGAACTGATCGTAGTGGCGGCTGATCGTTTCCTCCTGCGGAAAGAACTCCCGCACGAACGCCAGCTGCACCGTCGCGGCATCGAGCTTCTTGGGCCGCGCGGTCTCGCTCGTGACGTTCCATTTCTCCAGGAACGCGTAGACGTTTCCCGCGTCGCCGAGTGCCAGGGCTTCGGCGCTGAGGCGCCGATCGTCGAGCGCACGCGCGTCCGTGACCTGACGTTCGAGCGCCCGAACCGTGTCGAGAAACGCGGGCGTGGGCGGCGCCGGCTCCGACCTCTGGGCCGACGCCTCGAAGGCGAGCGCCCGCCTGACCAGCCGCTGCCATTCAGGCGCGCTCTTCTCGAGCGAGGCCGACACGTCGGCCGCGTCGAGCGGGAGCACGTGGCCCGCGGTACTGACGCGCCGGAACTGCAGCGGCCCTCGAACGGCGAGCAGCGGATCTTGTTGCAGCCGCCCCACGATGAACGGTCCGAGAAAATCGGCGAGCGCCTTCTCGAACGAGCGCGCCTTGCTGCTGGTGACGAACTTCCAGAGCTCCTGCAGGACCTGCACGAGGATGGAGAGGCCGAGAAACCATGCCGTCATCGCCAGCAGCGGCGTGAGCACCGTCGAGTCCATGTGGGGGCCTCCTCGAGCGCGCGTGTGTCAACTTCCAACGCCCAATTCCCAACCTCCAACGGCAACGTAACGGTTGGGAGTCGGGAGTTGGGAGTTGGGAGTTGGATTCAAGCGCCCAGGATTATAGGTGTAAGCTGGTTCCTCGATGCGTCGCACGCGCCTCCTCTGCCTGATTGGCGTGAGCCTCTGGTCCGCCGTGGTTGCCGGCAGCCAGGCGGCCACTTCCGGTGCACTGTCGCCGGCGCTGCGGGCTCACGTGAAGGGCGAGCGGTTCCAGATCGTCGAGTCCATCCGGGGACTGCCGCTCGGCGTGCGCGACGCGCTGCAGACGTTGTGGGGAACCACTACACTCGACATCGCCGAGCCCGGAACCGAGTTTCAGGCGACAGACGTGATCGTCAATCCGACTGTCAATCCGAAGCTGCCAATCCGTCGGCTGGTGGCGGCGGGCTGCTCGACCGATCACTGTCTCGTGTATTACGAACGGGGCGGCCGCGCCCGCACCTGGCACGTGACGCTGTATCACTGGACGCCCGCGGCGACTCGCCTTGAGGGTGGCGGCAGCGCGCCAGGCGGGCTGAAGACCGTTGACGACCTCCGGAACCTCGTCCTGTCAGGGGCCATGGGCGCGAGCAAGGTCTGGTAGTTCCCTGAACTCCGGCCGTCCGGCCTGCGTCCAAGAAGCACATGAGCGTTCTCACCGACCTCCGCATAGGCCTCCGGCTGCTCTGGAAGGACAAGGCCTTCACGGTCACCGCCGTCCTGACGCTGGCCCTGTGCATCGGCGCCAACACGGCGCTCTTCTCGGTGGTACGTGGCGTCCTGCTCAAACCGCTGGCGATCCCGGAGCCCGACAGGGTCGTCAATGCGGGCAACACGTACCCGGGAGCGGGCGTCTCGAGGGCGATTGGGGCCTCTGTTCCGGACTATTTCGACCGGCTGCGCGAGGTCACCGCCTTCGAGGAGCAGGCGCTGCTCGATTCCGTGAGCTACAGCGTCGTTCAGAGCGGCGTTCCCGCGCGCGTCGAGGCGATGAGCGTGACGCCGTCGTTCTTCCGGCTGGCTGGTGTCAAGCCTCTGCTCGGCCGTACGTTCTCCGAGCAGGAGGGTGAGGTCGGCAACACGCAGGTCGTCGTGCTGAGCGACGGATTCTGGCGCAGCCAACTCGGCGGCGATCCGGGCATCGTGGGTCGGGAGCTGAGGCTCGACGGCGTCCCTCACACCGTCGTTGGCGTGATGCCCGCACGGTTTCGATTTCCATCAGACGACGAAGCGTTGTGGACGCCGATGTCGTTTACCCCCGAAGCCAGGGCAGACGACAAGCGTCACAGCAACAACGCACTGTACCTCGCCCGTTTGAAACCGGGCGCCACGCTCGAGCAGGCGCAGGCGCAGATCGACACGCTCAACAGGGCGAACCTCGATCGCTTCCCCGCGCTCAAGGAGATCATCATCAACACCAGATTCCGTACGGTCGTGCAGCCGGTCACCGACCTCATCGTCGAGGACGTGCGGCCGGTGCTGTACTTGTTGTGGGCCGGCGCGCTGTTCGTGCTGCTCATCGGCTGCGTCAACGTGGCCAACCTGGTGCTGGTCAGATCGCGCGTGCGCGTGAAGGAGCTGGCGACGCGCCTGGCGCTCGGGGCCGGAACGTGGCGGCTGGCGCAGCAGCTCGTGATCGAAAACCTCATTCTGACGTTCGTCTCGGCCGCGGCGGGCCTTGCCGTCGGTGCTGCCGCGCTGCAGGCAATGGGGGCGATCAACCTCGAGGATCTGCCGCGTTCGGCCGAGATCGCGCTCGACGGCAGCGTCGCGCTGTACACCGTGGGCGTCGCCGCCGCGATCGGCCTCGTGCTCGGGACCATTCCGCTGCTCGGGGCGATGCCGTCGAACCTCGTCGGCGTCCTGCGCGTGGAGGGGCGCACCGGGACGAGCGCGGCTGGTGCGCGGACGCTCCGCCGCGGCCTCGTCATCGCCCAAGTGGCCTGTGCGTTCGTGCTGCTGATCGGCGCGGGGTTGCTCTTTGCCAGCTTCCGCCAGGTGCTGAAGGTGGACGCCGGCTTCGGCAGCGAAGGCGTCCTGACTGGGGCCGTCTCGCTGCCCGACTCTCGCTACAAGGACGACGATGCCCGCCGACGCTTCACGAGCGAGACGCTGCGCCGGCTGCGCGAGCAGCCGGGCGTTTCGAAAGCGGGGGCGACCGACACGATCCCGTTCGGCAACAATCAGAGCGCCTCGGCGATCCTGGCGGAGGGTTACCAGGCAAAGCCCGGCGAGTCCATCGTCGCCCCTAACGAAGTGCGCGTCTCCGACGGGTACTTCGAGGTCATGGGCGCCCGGCTGGTCGGCGGCCGGTTCTTCACCGAGCGCGACGGAGCGGGTGCCCCTCGCGTCGCCGTGATCGACGAACGGCTCGCGCGCAGGTTCTGGCCTCAGCAGGATGCTGTCGGCCGCCGGTTGTATCGACCCAATGACGACGGCCCCGACCTCACCGCGATCACCGCCAAGACGGAGTTCATCACCGTCGTCGGTGTGATTCGAGAGATGAAGCTCCGCCGGCTGACCGACGGCGACCAGCTTGTCGGCGCCTACTACCTGCCGCTCGCGCAGGAGCCGCAGGACGACGTGACGTTCGCGTTGAAGGCCGGCGGCGATCCTGCCGCCCTCGCCGGCACACTGCGGCGCACCGTCACCGCGCTCGATTCAGAGCTGCCGGTGTTCGAGATGCAGCCGATGACGTACTGGGTGGACAAGTCGGTTGCCACGCACCGTTCACCGGCGCTGCTCTCGGTCGGCTTCGGCGTCGTCGCCCTGCTGCTGTCGGCCATCGGCATCTACGGCGTGCTCGCGTATCTGGTCGCGCAGCGGACGAAGGAGATTGGCATCCGGATCGCGCTGGGCAGCAGCGCGCCGGCGGTCTTCTGGCTCGTCCTGCGCGAGGGGGTGCTTCTCGTCGCCGCCGGCCTTGTCGTCGGCGGGGCGGGAACGATCCTGCTGGGACGGGCGCTCGAGAGCCTGTTATTTGGTGTGAGGACGAGCGATCCGCTCGTCCTCGTGACAGTGAGCCTCCTGCTTGCCGCGGTCGCGTTCACGGCCTGCGCCGTGCCTGCCCGTCGCGCCACGGCGATTGATCCACTCACCGCGCTGACCGACTCGTAGCTCTCTCTTTCCGACCCCGGGTATCTCGAGAGGGTGTAGGATCCGCGCATGCGAACGCTCTTCGTTGCGTTGATCGTCGCCGCTGCTCTTGCCATGCCTGCCGGCGTGGCCTCGCAGCAGCCGCCTCCCCAGGGGCCGACGTTCAAGGGGGGCGTCGAGCTGATCACGGTCGATGTCGGGGTCGTGGACCGGAACGGACGGCCGGTCGAGGATCTGACCCCGGCCGACTTCACGGTGAAGATCAACGGCGAGACCCGCCGCGTGGTAACGGCGGATCTGGTCAAGGTCGATCTCGAACAAGCCAGGAAGCGGGCCGCCGATCCCGCCGAGGCGTACTACTCGAGCAACATCGCTCCCGTCAACGGCCGTCAGATCATTATTGCCGTCGATCAGCTCTACATTTCCCCATCGGGCGTCAAGCCGATCATGAACGCGGCGGTTCAATTTCTCAACCGGCTCACGCCGCTCGACTCGGTGGCCTTCGTCGCGTTTCCCGAGCCTGGCCCGCGCGCGAACTTCACGACCGACAGGTTCCGCGTGCGCCAGGCGATGCAGGGCATCGTCGGGCAGAACACCATGAAGGCGACGCTCATCAACATGGGCGTCTCCGAGGCCCTGGACATCAACAACCGGCGCGATCAGAACGTGCTCCGGGATGTGAGCGGCCGCGTCTGCAGCAACGCGGTGGACGCGACGGAGCGCGATCGATGCGTCCAGGGCATCATCGACGAAGCCGCGCGTGTGACGTCGCGCAACAGGGAAGACGTGAGGATCTCGCTGACGCAGATCGAAACACTCCTGCGCGCGCTCGCCTACATCGAAGGCCACAAGTCGCTCATCCTGATTTCCCAGAGCCTCGCGATCCGCGATCACACCGAGCTCGACACCGCAATCCGCCTTGCCGGCCCGGCGCGCACGTCGATCAACGTCCTGGCGGTGGATCTGGGGCGGGACGACGTCACGATCAACGAGCGGCCGCCGACCCCGATGGAGGATCGGCGCATTCAGCTCGAGGGGCTGGAGGAGCTCGCCGCGGCCAGTCGCGGCGCTCTGTACCGAGTCGTGAACACCGGAGAAGGAATCTTCGATCGCCTCGCATCGGAGCTGTCGGCTCATTACGTCCTTGGCGTCGAGCAGCGGCCCAGCGATCTGAAGCGCGATCGCCATCGGGTGGACGTCTCGCTGCGCCGGCGTGACGTCACCATCCGATCCGGGCAGGCATTCGTCCTGTCGCCGACGCTGAATCCGAAGCGCTCGGTCCAGGAGACCATCCAGGAAGCGCTCTCCTCGCCGATGGCGCAATCAGGAGTGCCCCTTCGCGTGTCGACCTTCGCTCAGCGCGACAAGGGAGGCAAGGTCCGGCTCTCGCTGTCGGCGCAAATCGGCCAGCCTGGCACGCCGCCTGGCGAGTTCACCGTCGCATACGCCATTGTCAGCAACGAGAACCGGCTCGTGGCAAGCGACGGGAACAGGTACAAGCTTGCCGCGAACGCCGGCAGCCCGAATGAGCCGCTGCACTTCGCGACAGGGACGCTCCTCGATCCCGGCCTGTATTCACTGCGGTTCGCCGTCGTGGACGCCGAGGGGCGCCGCGGAAGCGTGTCGCGCGACCTGACCGTCTTCAAGATGGAGGCCGAAGAGTTCGCCACGAGCGACCTGATCATCGGGAACCTGCAGCCGGCCGGGCAGAGCATGCGGCCCAACGTCGAGCCGCACGTTACGGCGGACAGGCTTGCCGCGTACCTGGAGTTGTACTCGAAGACGCCCGAGACGCTCGCCGCAACCACAGTCGCCTTCGAGATCGCGAGCGACGAAGGATCGCCTTCCCTAACGTCACAGCCGGCGCAGATCGGGGACAGCCCGCAGCCGCCGGGGCGTGTTGCCACCGGCGTAATCAACACGAGCACGCTGGCTCCCGGACGCTACCTCGCGCGCGCGACGATGGCGCGCGACGGCAAGACTGTCGGCGTGCTGACGCGCCCCTTCGTCCTGGAGCGCGGGGAGAGCGCGAGCACTCCCACGCCGCCGGCGAAATGAACGTGCTTGGTGCTTGGTCCTCGGTCCTGGGTCCGTCGCGTGGTCCTTGGTCCGTCCTTGGTCCAGGAGTCCACAGTCCTGCGGTCCCGACGGACCAAGGACGAAGAACGGACCAAGGACGAAGAACGGACCAAGGACGAAGAACGGACCAAGAACCAGGGCCGAAGGACCAAGGACCAAAGCGCTAGCGTTGCCGCGTGGCGCTGATTCCGCCGGGTTGCTGCTCCTTCGCGTCGAGCACGGCGAGCATCGAGCGCTGGACTCCCCGGTACATGGGGCTGTCGCCCGGGATGCCGAGACGAATCATCGCTTTGAGCTGCGCGCCGTAGGCGCCGCGTTCGTCCCTGCCGTGGCGGAGGTGCCACTCCTCGTGAGCGAGGATGCTGGCGAGCTTCTTGTCCGCGTTCGACCCGCAGCGCGAGCGCGCGCCCGCGGTCTGCGCGTCGCGAAAGACGGCCGTGGACGTGACGACGTAGATCCTGGGGTCATTGGGGCGGATGTACGCTTCGACGAGCTCCGACGCATGATCGGGCGCCTGACTCACCAGCTGAATGGGGGGCATACTGTCGGCGCTGCGACCCAGCAGCGACAGCACGCACGCGAGGACCGCGTCTGCGCTCGACATGGCCAGCCTCCAGCGGCAGGCTGGCCTCGCCTATACTTCCCAGCAGTCCAGCCCGCAGCCCATAACTGCGAGTTGCGATCAGGGGCGCCGGTGCGTTGCCGCGCGCTGGCGTCCCGCCCTGTCAACGGTTTCTTCTTCCCACTACGTGGTGGCCGCTGCGGTGGTTAACAGGAGCGCGTGCGTTGCAGTGCTGGTCCCACCGGGGAAACCGTGAGCGTGATGTCTGTTAGACGCTCGTTTCGCAAAAACGGTTCACGCGATCACGAGCGTCCCGCGATTGACACGAACTGATCTATCAGTGTGACCACGTGAGATGCGCGAGCTGCGCGACAAACGCGGGTTCGTCGTCGAGGCAGCGCACGTCGAGGCAGAACGCATCGTCTTGAATTCGGCCGATCACCGGGACAGGCAGCGCGCGGAACGCGGCAGCGATCCGTTGAAGCGCGCTGCCGGCGCCAGCCCTGGCGGCCGGCCGCACGGCCAGGCCGGCGCTCCGGATCGTCCGCGTCGGAAGCGCGCCGCTGCCGATCTGACTCTCGCAGGCGACGACGCTGACGATCGCGGAGCCATCCAACGCCGCGGCCACGGCGGGCCGCACGCGCTCTGCCGCGGCGCGGATCTCGGCGAGCGGCCTGGTCAGCAGCCGGATCACCGGGAGGCGCTCGCGAAGGCGATCGGGATCGGCGTAGATGGTAAGCACGGCGGCGAGCGCCGCGATCGTCAGCTTGTCCACGCGCAGGGCCCGCTTGAGTGGATTGCGCGCGATGGCCGCCAGCAGATCGGCCCGCCCGACGATGATGCCGGCCTGAGGCCCGCCGAGAAGCTTGTCGCCGCTGAAGGTCACCACATCCGCGCCGTGGGCGATCGCCTCCGACGGCGTCGGCTCGTGCGGCAGACCGTAGCGCTTCAGGTCCACGAGGGTTCCGCTTCCCAGGTCGACGACAAACGGCACGCCGCGCGCGTGGCACAGGGCGGCGAGCTTCTCTTCCGGCACGCCCGAGGTGAAGCCGACGACCTCGTAGTTGCTCGTGTGCACCTTCATCACGAGCCCGGTCTTCGGGCCGATCGCCTCGGCATAGTCCCGCAGATGCACCCGGTTGGTCGTGCCGATCTCGCGCAGGCGGCAGCCGGATCGCTTCATGATGTCGGGCATCCGGAACGAGCCGCCGATCTCAATCAGCTCACCGCGCGAGGTCGGCACTTCCTTGCGTAGCGCAAGCGTATTGAGCACCAGCAGGACGGCCGCCGCATTGTTGTTGACCACGGTGGCAGCTTCCGCGCC
>DASTDQ010000494.1:0-18514 GCA_035710305.1 Vicinamibacterales bacterium
CAACCGGGCGGAGTACGGAAACGCCGTCCGCGATCTCTTCGCGCTGCCGGTGGACGTGAGCGCGCTGCTCCCGCCCGACGACGAGGCATACGGGTTCGACAACAACGCCGGCGTGCTCAACGTCTCGACGTCGCTGATGGATAGGTACCTCTCAGCCGCGTGGAGGATCAGCGCGATGGCCGTGGCGAGTCCGGCGATTACGCCCTCGCTCGAGACCTTCCGGGTCCGCGGTGATCTGTCGCAGCACGAGCACGTCGCCGGGCTGCCGATGGGCACGCGCGGCGGCACGGTGATCCGGCACTACTTCCCCGTTGACGGGGAGTACGTGATCAGCCCGCACCTCTATCGTGAGACGGTCAACATCATTCGCGGCCTCGAGCTCGAGCACGATCTCGAAGTCACGCTCGACGGCGAACGCATCGTGCTCGCCAGGTTCGGCGGCCCGAAGGACGAGCAGGCCAACTACCTTCAGCCGACGCTGGCGGGCGACGAGATGGAGAAGCGCTTCCAGAAGCGGCTGAAGATCCCGGCCGGGCTGCACGAGGTCGGCGTCGCGTTCCTGAAAAAGAGCTCGGCGACGACGCTGGAGCTGCTTCAGCCCTTCGATCGGGAGCGCATCGATCCGATCACGCCGGTCGGCATTCCAGAGCTCGACAGAGTCACAATCGAAGGGCCCTTCAACGCGGTCCGCACGGAGCGGTCGCCGAGCAGGCAGAAGCTCTTCACCTGCAGTCCCGCAGCGCGGGGCGAGGAGCCGGCCTGCGCGCGGACAATCCTCGGCGGCGTCGCGCGCCGCGCCTACCGCGGCACGGTGAGCGAGACGGAGATGGCCCGCCTGCTCGGCTTCTACGAGAAAGAGCGCGGCCAGGGCGGCAGCTTCGACGCGGGGATCGAGAATGCCCTCACCTTCCTGCTCGTGAACCCGCGATTCCTGTTCCGCGCCGAGCAGGATCCTCCGGGCGATGCGCGCGACGTCGAGCTGGCGTCGCGTCTCTCGTTCTTCCTCTGGAGCAGCATTCCCGACGACGAGCTGCTCGATCTGGCGATCGGGGGCCGGCTGCGCGAACCGGCGACGCTCGAGCGGCAGGTCCGCCGGATGCTGAAGGACGAACGCGCGCGTGCCCTGGGAAGCAACTTCGCCGGGCAGTGGCTCTACCTGCGAAACCTGCGCAGCCTGCAGCCCGACGCGGACGTCTTCCCGGACTTCGACCACAACCTGCGCGACGCGATGCAGCGCGAAACGGAGCTGCTGTTCGAGAGCGTCGTCCTCGACGACCGGAGCATCCTGACGCTCCTCGACGCGGACTATACGTTCGTGAACGATCGACTCGCCCGCCACTACGGCATCCCGGGCGTGTACGGGACGCAGTTCCGTCGTGTGGCGGTGACCAACGAGGCGCGGAAAGGGCTGCTGGGGCACGGCAGCGTCCTGGCGCTCACCTCGCAGAACAACCGGACCTCACCGGTGCTTCGCGGAAAGTACGTCCTGACGAACGTCCTGGGCACGCCGCCTCCGGAGGCGCCGGCCAACGTTCCGCCGCTCGACGAAAAACCGGCCAGGGCGCGCACGATGCGCGACCGCATGGAGGAGCACCGGCGGAATCCCGCCTGCGCCGGCTGCCACAAGCTGATGGATCCCATCGGCCTGACGCTCGAGAACTTCGACGGGATCGGGCGCTGGCGCACGGTAGACAACGGCGCCGCGATCGATGCCTCGGCCCAGCTGGCCGACGGCGCCGCGGTCGAGGGCCCGGCAGCCCTGCGGCAGGCTCTCCTGCGCCGGAAGGACCTGTTTGCTCAGAACGTTACAGAAAGGCTCCTGACCTACGCCCTGGGGCAGCGGGTCGAGCACTTTGACATGCCGTACGTCCGCGCTATTCTCAAGGAATCGGCCAAGACCGACTATCATTTCTCGTCCCTCGTGCTGGGGATCGTCAAGAGCCCGGCGTTTCAGAGGAGAGGACCGAAGTCATGATCATCACGAAGAAGGCGATCCCGCGCCGCACGGTGCTTCGAGGGATCGGCGCGACCGTCGCGCTGCCCCTGCTCGACAGCATGGTGCCGGCGGCAAAGGCGCTGGCCCAGACGCCGGCCGCTCCGACGCCGCGGTTCGGCTTCGTCTACGTGCCGCACGGTTCCATCATGCGCGAGTGGACGCCGACGCAGGAGGGCGCCAACTTCGAGTTCACGCCGATCCTGAAGCCGCTGGAATCCTTCCGCAAGCACGTCACGGTCCTGACGAACCTCTCGAACTACGGCGAGAACGGTCATTCGGTCAGCTCCGCGATGTGGCTGAGCGGAACGTTTCCGTCCAAGGGCAGCCTCCTCAAGCTCGAGACGACCGTGGACCAGCTCATCGCGCAGAGGATCGGGCGCGAGTCCACGTTCCCGTCGATGGAGTTTGCGACCGAGGATCACTCGAGCCACCTTGGAAGCTGCGCCGGCGACTTCCTGTGCTCATACATGAGCACGATCAGCTGGGCCTCGGCCTCGCAGCCGCTGCCGATGGAGATCAACCCTCGCGTGGTCTTCGAGCGGATGTTCGGGGGCGACCGCGCCACGCCCGAGGAGCGCCGCTCCCGGCTGGAGAAGAACCGCAGCATCCTCGACGCAGTCGCACAGAGCGCGCGCGATCTGAGCGCGCAGCTCGGACCGGGCGATCGCACGCGCCTTGCCGAGTACACGGACACTGTCCGCGAGATCGAGCGCCGCATCGTGCAGGCCGAGCAGCAGCGCAAGGAGACCGGCGTCGAAGCGCCCTTCACCCCGGTCGGCATTCCCGACAACTGGGAAGAGCACGTGAACCTGATGTTCGACCTGATGCGCCTGGCGTATCAGGGCAACCTGACGCGGGTGGCGTCGTTCATGATGTCGCGCGAGCTGAGCACGCTGAGCTACCCGCAGATCGGCGTCGCGGACGGCCACCATCCTGTCTCGCACAACAACAACATCCCGGAGCAGGTGGCCAAGAAGATCAAGGTGGACATCTACCACTTGTCGCTGTTCGCGCAGTTCCTGGACAAGCTGCAGGCAACCCCCGACGGCGACGGGAGCCTGCTGGATCACTCGCTGTTCCTCTACGGCAGCGGGATGACCAACGGCAATCAGCACGATCACGAGAACCTGCCGACGCTGCTCGTCGGCGGGGCCGCCGGCAGGCATCAGGGCAACCGGCACGTCAGGATGGCGAAGAGCACGCCGCTGTCGAACCTGATGATCTCGATCATGGACAAGGCCGGGGTCAACACGGACAAGTTCGGGCAGAGCTCCGGGCGCATCGAGGTCTAGCATCTTGCGCGGACGGACGTTAACCACAGAGACACAGAGGACACAGAGGAACCTCTTTTCGATTTCCCTCTTGTCATCTGTAGTCGTGGGCGCGCTCGTGGGTGGCATCGCGCACGCGCAGACCGACACGCGCCTGGCCGCTGCGATGAAGAACCGCGACGCCGCGGCCGTGCGGACGCTGCTCGGCCAGCGCGTGAACGTCAACGCTCCGCTCGTGGACGGCACGACCGCGCTTCAGTGGGCCGCGCACTGGAACGACCTCGAGGCGTGCAAGGCGCTGCTCGCGGCCGGCGCCAACCCCAACGCGGCCAGCCGCTATGGCGTCACGCCGCTTCACGAGGCCGCGACGATCGGAAGCGCCCCGATCGTGAATGCCCTGCTGCGGGCGGGCGCCAGGGCCGATGCGGCGTACGGCGAGGGCGAGACGCCGCTGATGCTCGCTGCACGATCGGGAAACCTCGAGTCGGTGAAGCTGCTGCTCGAGGCCGGAGCGGACGTCAACACCGCAGAGAAGTTCCGGGGACAGACGGCGCTGATGCTGGCCGCGTCCGAGAATCACGGCGTCGTCGTGAAGGCGCTCCTGGACGCCGGCGCGCAGGTCAATACGCGGACCGCCGAATACACGTTCCAGGCGCTGACGGGAGGGGCCGGCGGCATCATCCACGACCGCCCGCAGGGCAGCCTCACGGCGTTGATCCTCGCGGCGCGCCAGGGGGCGAGAGACGCGGCAGCGCATCTGCTCGACGCCGGTGCCGACGTCGATCTCGCCGAACCGCAGTACGGGTTCACCGCCCTGCAAACGGCGATCTTCAACGGCCACTACGCGCTCGCCAGGCTGCTCCTCGAGAAGGGTGCCGATCCCAACGACGGGTCGCTCTACATCGCGATGGAAATGCGGAATCTGGCGACCTACAGCAATCGGCCGAATCCGCCGGACGTCGAAGACGGCGTCAGTCATCTCGACGTGGCGAAGCTGCTGATCGAGAAGGGCGCCAATCCGAACGCGCCGTACATCAAGTCGATTCCGCCCCGGCAGGCGCAGGGCGAGATCAACGTGTTGCCCGGCGCGACGCCGCTCTACCGGGCGTCGCGTGCCGTGGACCTGGCGTCCGTGCAGCTGCTCCTCGGCGCCGGCGCGGACGCGTCTCAGGCCATCAAGGACGGGTCGACTCCCTTGATGGCCGCCTCAGGCCTTGGCGCTCCGCGCGGCGGGAGCGAGGAAGTCACCGAGGCCGGCGAGCGCAGCGACCCGGTGGAGGTCGTGAAAGCGCTCGTCGACAAGGGCGCGAACGTGAACGCCGCGAACGACACCGGCATGACGCCGCTGCACTACGCCGCGCAGCGAGGGTCGGATCGCATCGTCGAATTCCTGGCCGGCAAAGGGGCCCGCTTCGACGTGAAGAACAAGCAGGGGCGCACGCCAGCGGACCTCGCGCGCGGCAAGACGGCGGCCCTCATCAGCAAGCTCAGCGCCCAATAGCGAGCAAGCGTTGGACGGACGCGTACGGGCCATGGCGACCTTCAGACGACTCATCTTCTTCGCGGCCACAAGCCTGCTGCTTACACCCCTCTCCCTGAACGCCTTCGCGGATGCCGTTGAGAAGCAGGTGCTCGACTACCTTCATCGCTCTAAACTGTGCGCTTCCGTCAACTTTTACGATCTGCGGGTAGATTGGCGGGATGGGATCGTTGAAAACGAGTACGATCGCGAGCAGGTCCGAAAGGACGACCCGCTGACCTTCCGCGACGTTGATCTCAAGAAGGACGGTCTCAACCTCAAGGTGAGGAGCCCAAGCACTCGCGGCGAGTCCATCAAGGTGTCGATCATCCTTTCCGCATCGGTGAAGTCACCGACCGGAGAATTCGTGAACCAGGATGAGCTGGGAAAGGCGCTCGGCTTCTTTACCCGTCCTTGTGACCAGGAATCGAAGCCCTGAGGCATCCGCCTGAAGATCATCCCTCTCGAGTGGCGATGTACTCGCTGAAGATGCCTGCGGTGCATCTGCGCTCGGCGGCAGCAAAGCCGGACCGCCGGAGCGAGGCGAGGACGACCTCTGGTGGCACGCAGTTGGCGATGGTATCCCAATAGAAGCGCATGAGCCGCGCCGCGTCCGCGCTGCGCGTGCCGAGTCGCGCCAAGCTCGGTACGACCGTCCCAAAGTACGCCCGCATCATGGCATAGCCGATAGCCGACCGAGGTCTGGTGATCTCCAGCAGCAGCGCGTGGCCGCCAGGCTTCAGCACGCGGAAGTATTCAACGAACGTCTGATCGAGATCGCGCACGTGCCGCAGCGCGTATCCCATGGTGACGAAGTCGAAGTACCGATCGGGCAGCGGCAAGAACTCGCCGAGCCCCTGCACAAAGCTGATTGAGTCCGTGCGCGGACCAACGGTCATCATCTCGCGGGAGGGGTCAAGCCCGATAACACTGCCGGTCGAGCCGACGAGCCGCGCCGCCTCCTGCGCCAGCTGCCCTGTGCCCGTCCCTACATCCAGTACGCGCATGCCTGGCTCGACACCTGCCCGTTCGAGAGCCGTCCTCCGATACGTCCGTCCTGTCCCGAACGACATGATGTCGCACGCGCGGTCGTAGTGCCGTGCCGATCTCGCAAACAGGGAATTGACGACGCGCTGCCGTTCATCCGCATTTGCCCAGTAATGGCTCAGTTCCGGTAGTGGCGGTTGACTCATTTTGGGAGGGCCACCGCCGGCGCGCTGTCGCCGTCGGTTTCGAGTGCGGTCTGTGGCCGGTACGATGGAGCGAACCGGAACCATCCCTGCAGCCGTACGAGGAGAAAGAACACGGCTACCCACAAACGAGTGACGACTGACGGCCGCCAGTAACCTGCGAACACGGTGACGAGCGACGTGAAGATGCAAGCGGGCGGATCTTCACTGAAGAACAGATCACGAAAGGCCGGTGTGTAGAATCCTAGAACGAAGCGGCGGAACGATCGGTACCGCTGGTGTTGCCGGCGCGCGTATCGACCGAACCGCGCCTTCGACAAGTCGCCAGTCCGGAGGCCGACGGATATGGCCTGACCGGCCTCGAGGCCCGATTCCAGGGCGATCGCGACGCCGGTCGAGAACACGGGATCGAGAAACGAGCCGGCGTCGCCGGCGAGCAGCCACCGGTCACCGGCGTACGCGCGCGTTCCGAACGAGAAGTCCTTCTCGACGCGCACTGGCCACTCGCGCCGCGCGGCCGACAAGAGCGATGCCACGACGGGGGTTTCCGCGATCGCTTGATCGAGCAGCACGGCATGATCCTTCTCGGTTCTTGCGGCGAAGGCCGCACGAGGCAGCACCACGCCGACGCTCATGAGTTGGTCCGAGATCGGAATCAGCCAGAACCACCCGAGATCAGCGCGCGCGACGATGCGGATATCACCGCCGCGGCGGCCGGCCTGCCGTGGGACTCCGGAATAGTGCGAGAAGATCGCGATGTTCGCCAGCCTCGGTTCGTCGACCCGCAGGTTGAACTTGCGCGAGAGCACGGACCCGCGGCCCGAGGCATCGACGATCGCCCGCGCCCGAACATGCCGCCGCTCGCGGCCGTCCTCCTTCTGCTCGTCCTGCACGAACGCGGTGACGCCGTCCGCGTCGAACTCGACGCCGAGCACTCGGTGGCGTTCGTGGACGAGGACGCCGCTTGCCTCGGCGTGGCGCAGCAGGAGGTTGTCGAACGTCGCGCGAGGCACCTGCCACGTCTGCGGAGTCGAGACCCCCCGAGACGCGCTGAAGTCCGCGTAACGCTCGGCGCGTCCGTCGCCGAGCACGAACGTGGCGCCCCACTTCTGCGGGAACCCTGCCTGGCGCACGAGCGTGTCGGCACCGATCGCGGCGAGCACATCGTTGACCGACGCGAGCAGGGACTCGCCGATGTGGAAGCGGGGAAACCGATCACGCTCGAAGAGCGCCACCGCGTGGCCCGCGCGCGCGAGCCACGCGGACGCGGCCGAACCCGCGGGTCCGCCGCCGACGACGATCACGTCGCAATCGAAGCGCAAGGGGCCGGACACGGCCCACAGTATGCCACCGCTGCGGGCGCGATCGCGTCACTGTCCCTTCCGTGGGGCCATCACCATCAGCAACGCCGGCAAGACCAGTACAGCCGTGACGAGGCACGTGATGAGGCCAATCACCGTCACGAGACCGAGCGATCGCAGCGGCGGATATGTGGACGTCACGAGCGATCCGCACCCGAGAACCGCGATCCCGGCTGCCACGAGGTTGGCTGGCGCGATCCGCGCGAGCGCGAGGTCGAGATTGCCAGGTTCGGTCGTCGACCGGTGAACCAGGTGGATGCCGTAGTCCACGCCGATCCCAATCAGCATGAGCACCGCAAATATGCTGAAGAGATCCAGGCTGACGTCGAATCGCGTCAGCAGCGCGGCCGCCCAAATCAACCCGACGGCCGTCGGCGCGATCGCGAGGATCGTCGGCCCCACCCGACGGAACGTGATCAAGATCAGCAGAAAGACGGCCACGCACCCGGCCGCGAGCGCGATCCCGAATTGCGGGCCGAACCTGGCGGCCAAATCGGCGTTGGCAATCGACATGCCCGTCAGCGTAAGGCCGCGGCCAACCTCGTCGGCCGCCCGCGACACGGTCGCGAGATCACCAGTGTCAGTCACCTCGACGTAGGACGCGGTCATGAAGCCGTCCGGCCCCCGCACGGCGTAGCGCGAGATCGCGTCCGTGAGACCGTGATCGACATATCCCTGGTATGTCAGGCGTTGGGACGGATCGAGCAGGCGCGGCAGCCGCTCGAGGAACGGGTCGATCGCTCCGGGTCGAAACCCCGCGTCGGCGGCAGCCGCCCGGAGCCGCGATCGGATGGCCTCGATGTCCGGCGTGAGCGAGGCCAGAATACGGCCGGTCTCGTCCTGCTCTCCCTGCGGCGGCACGAGGTGCGACGGTCCCGAGACCGCCAGCGAAGGCGCCTCGGCCCGGAGCGTCGCCTCGAACTGCCGATCCGTCTCGACAAGAGAGTCGAGATCCGGCCCCTCGGCGAGCGCGATGACGACGTCGCCACCGAGCCCGAAGCGCTCTTGAAGATCCTCTTGAAGCGCCACGGCTGGCGTCTGCGGCTGAAGGCGCTGCAGCGTGAGGTCGAGCTCGAGCGTACGGAGCATCGGCAGCGCAACGACCGTTGTGACAGTGGCGCCGATCAGGATCGGCCAGCGGCGACGGCGGACGAATGCGGCGAGCCCTGACGCCGACAGCGCGCGCGGACGGGTGACCCTCGACGGAAGCAGGGCGGCGACGAGAAGCAGCGTGAGCGGCGCTCCCACGAGCATGCCGACGCCCACCAGGCGCCCCAATTCCCGCAGGCCAGGTAGATCGATCCAGGTGAGACCCAGGAATGTGGCGGCCGTCGTGACGCAGCCGAGGAACATGCTGACGCCAGCGCTGCCGAGCCGTGCAATCGCGGTGTCGGCAGGCAGCCCCGATTCGACTTCTTCGAGGTACCGCGCGTACAGCAAGACGAGTCCGTCGATGCCGAGGCCAAAGAGAAGCGCCGATGTGCCTGTCGCCGCCGCCGACAGTTCGTCGCTGATCACGCTGTTGATCGCGATCGAGCCGATCGCCGCGACCGACATTGGAATGGCGCCGACGAGGAACAGCCACGGGCTCCTGAACACCGCAAGCAGCAGAGTCAGGATCGCGGCAAGGGACGTCACGCTGTTCAGCGTCGCCTCGCGGCGGATGATCGTTTCCGTCTCAAACGCGATCCGATGGCCGCCGGCGTAGGCAATCCTCAACGCCGGAGCGGCCGGTCCCGCTCCTGGAGAAGCGTCGTGACGGGCTTCGGTCTCGATATCCGCCAATCGGCCAAACAGGCGGCGACAGAACGCGCTGTCGAAAGGGGGCTGGCTGGGCGTCGCGATGACCAGGCGGCTGCGACCGTCGGCTGATGTGTACCCGCGGCTGGCGTCCATGCGAGCCATCACGCGATCGCGCGCGAAGTGTTCCCGGACGAGCGACAGCAGGCCGAGTGGATCCGCCTGCACGAGTTGCCGAACCTCCGGTGACGGCGTGGCCAGCAGCTCGCGCGACCGGAGCAACGCGTCGCGCATGCCGGCATCGCTGAAACGGCCGATGGCGGCGCGCGCCGCTTCCGGCCCAATCAGCGCGAAGGTGCGATCCTGAACGTAGGTCCAGTCCTTGCTATCGTCGAAGACACCAGCGTCGACCCTGGCGATTTCGGCGAGTTGCCGCAGGCGCGTGAGATAGGCCTCGATCTCGGGCCCCGCCTCGGCAATGCCCGCGCGGCCATCGGCCCGTTCGAAGAGGATATAGAGCTGCTCGCCGGTCCCGAATCGCTCGACATACCGGCGGAAGGCCTGAAGAGAGGGGCTGTTCTCGGGCAGCATGGCCAGCACGTCGGTGCCGAATGACGCACGCGACGCCAGTGCTGCCGACGCCACGGAGAAGATCGCCGTGGCGCCGAGCACCGTCCACCGCCGGCGGCGGGCGAAGACCAGTAACCTCGCGATGACGCTCACTCAACCCGCCGCATCACCAACGCGGCGTCGTTGCCACCGAACGCCAGCGACGTCGACAGGCCGCACCGCACCTTCTGTCCGCGGGCTTCGTTGGGGACGACGTCGAGCGCGCAGTCCGGATCGGTCTCGTGATGGTTCACCGTCGGCGGAATGACGCCGCGCGCAACCGTCAGCGCGAGCACGGCCGCCTCGACGGCACCGGCAGCCCCGAGGCAGTGTCCGATCATGGACTTCACGGCGTTCACCGGTATCGACCGCGCGCGGTCGCCGAACACGCGATAGAAGCCGCGAGCCTCCGCGCGGTCGTTGTGCAGCGTGCCCGTTCCGTGAGCATTGATGTGGTCGACGTCGCTCGCCGGGACCCTGGCATCAGCGAGTGCGGCCTGAATCGTCGCCGCGATCGCGAGCCCATCAGGCTCGGGCGAGGTCGGATGGTAGGCCTCACACACCGCGCTGTGCCCGGCGAGCTCGGCGTAGATGGGCGCACCTCGGGCCCTGGCGAGCTCGAAGTCCTCGAGCACGAGCACCGCGGCGCCTTCGCCAATCGTCATACCGGCGCGCCTGGCGTCGAACGGCCGGCACGGCTGGGTGTCCACGAGCCGCAGCGCGTTGAAGCCACTGAAGGTGAGCCGGCACAGGACGTCGGCCCCGCCCGCAAGCGCCGCGTCGATCTTCCCTGCCCGGATGGCGTCTGCGGCGAAGCCGATGGCGATGGTGCTGGACGAGCACGCGGCCACGACGCAGTGGCGTGGGCCGGACAGCCCGAAACGATGTCCGACGACGTCTACCGGCGTGTTCGAGTAGAAGTTGACGACCTTTGACGGGGTTGCGCGAGCGAGGCCTTTGCAGCGTACCTCTTTGAGGTAGGCTTCGTTGCGAAGGAGATCGCTCGTCCCGGCGCCGAACATCACACCAACGCGATCGCGGTCGAGCGATGGCCGGTCAAGGCCGGAATCGTCGAGCGCCTCCCCCGCGGCGAGCACGGCAATCTGATCGCTCCGAGACCATCGCCGCCGCTGGAGCGGCGTAAAGGCACGCGACGGATCGTAGTCAGCCAACTCGGCCGCCAGCCGACTGCGGTAGCCGCCAGAATCGAACAGCGTGACCTGACCGATCCCGCAGCGTCCTGCGACGAGATTCTGCCACACACGCTCGCGCCCCGCACCGAGCGACGATTGCAGGCCGATGCCGGTAATGACTACGCGTCGCATCGATGCGTCAGCGTGGCGGCGATCCCATCACGAGGGGCGCGTGCTCGACGTCCTCGGCCCAGAGGCGCCGGCACCGGTCCACGCGGTCCTGCTCGTTCTGTTTCATGCGAAACGCGATGAGGCCCGGGACGAACTGGAACGGCAGAAGCAGCGCCGAGCACACGACAGACGCGAGACGTTCGGCGAGAGTGATCTCGTGGCGCTTGAAACCGAGCAGGCCGCCCCAGTGATTGGCAATCGACCCGTAGATTTCATAGAGCAGCCGCCCCCGGCCGCCGTGATCGCCGCCGACCTCTGTGCGCCCCTCGACGAGGTTGGCCAGGAATTCCTCACGGTTGGCACCGGGCGCCTCGGTGTAGGTCCGGCCGACGTACCGCAACACGTGCGCGTCGCTCCCGCCGATGCCCACCGGCGACATCCCGGCCCCCCGCAGCGACGAGGCGAGCTCGTCCACGAAATCGTTGTGCGCCGGAAGCATCGCGCCGTTGCGCGTCTCGAGGCCCGGTGCCAGCGTGAGCGCCATCCGAACGTACGACTCGACGGCCATCTGATCGTCGAACAGCATGAACAGATGGTTGAGGGCGCAGAAGACGCCTTCGCGGCGGAGGTAGGCGGCCGTATCGAAGACGTTGTCGCGCAGCCGCTGCGCCTCGCGATGCACCGACTCGGTCATGCCGATCGCGCCCAGATGGACCCGCAACCCCGGCGCGTCCGGGACGAGACACGAGATCTCTTCGCCGGCGATGAAGTCCGGTGCGTCGGGGTGCCGCTCGAGGAACTCGAGACAGCCTTCGATGCTGTCGTGATCCGTGATGCACACGAGGTCCATGCCCCGCGCTTTGGCAACGCGGTAGACGTCCTCGGGTGTGGAGTAACACTCGCGCGCGCGCAACCAGTGAAAATGCCGTGCGTATCCGGAGTGATAGGAGTGAACGTGCAGGTCGGCCTTCATGGAAACGGATTAGAACGGCTTGAGGAACATGACCTGCAAGACCCACGAGCCGGTTCCGCGATAGATGCTCGGTATGAAGCTCTTGCCAACGTCCGCCGTGAACATCGTATTCCAAGGGGCCTTCAACGTCACGGCCACTCCCGTGCCGGTGACGGGCTGCCACACGGCGTCGTCAGTCGGGTCGCGGCCTCTGGCGTGGTCCAGGAAGAGATCGAACCTGTAGATGTCGTAGATATTGAACGAGTAGGAACCGTGGACGAGCGCGAGCTCCGGAAAGCGGATCCCGGCCGCCGGCACGCCGTGCATCCGAGGCTCGGAGAACAGGCCGAACTGGTACGAGCTGAAACGATCGAGCTGCGCGCCTCCGTACCACCCGGCGCCGACGTGAACCGACTGGAACGGGCCGAACAGGAAGTCCTTTCCGCCGGCCACCGAATAGCGCTGGTACGTCCGCTGACCCGGCTCGTAGTCACCGGGCCGTCCCCAGGCCTCCCATGAGGTCCGGAGGAACGTAGACGCTCCTGCTCCTACTCGATACCCGTGGCGGCTGAATTCGTACGCCACGCTCGCGCCATGCGAAACGGTGGACGAGGGAATGACGAAGTCGTCCGCCGTATTCTGGTCGCGAAAGTACGCATCGTACCGGAACGCGTACCCGACGACGACCTTCTGGAAGGGAGTGAACTGGTAACCGAGATTCACGCCAGTGGACATCGGAATCGTCAGCACCCGCTCGTCCACTCGCTCGCCCGTCGCGTCGAATCGCTGGTCGGTCCCCGGCACCGCAATCGCGAAGAAGTCCACGCTCGCGTCAAACGGCGTCCTGCCGACCTTCGGCGTCTGCAGATTCCCGAGCGCGAACACGCCACCGAACAGCAGGGCCATCTGCCCTCCCGTGCCCCTGAAGTCGAAGTTCAGGTAGTTGATCCCGAAGATCGGCAACGGAAACGCGAACGTCGGGTCGATCGTCGTGCCCATCGCCAGCGCCTTGCTCGACGTCGTCACGCGGTCCTTGACCACGCGCTCGTCCTCGCGCTTCACGAGGTAGCGTACGCCGGCGGCGGTGTCGCGGAACATCACGCGCGGCCCACGCCGCGCCGCCTGACGCTCGGCATCGAAGTCCGGCGCGTCCACGCGGAACCCGGAAAACCATTGTTCCTTCTCGAGCAGCACGTTTCGTCCAGCGATGAGCAGGATCTGCTTGGCCGACAGCCGCACAGGTAGAAAGACTGGCGGGCCATTTGCGGATCCGATCGGCTCGTAGGTCGTGATCTCCTCGTTCGAGATGATGGGGCCGTCGAGGTGTGTTTGAATCGTCTGAAGCTTCACGCGTTGGAAATTGCCGGCGTCGATCCAGACCCAACCGCGATAGCTTGTGTGGTGCGCGTCGTTCGGCTCGAACGCGACGACGTAACTTGGCCGCTCGCCGACGGTCTCCGTCCGCTCGAGACGGTAGCGGTACTCGGCCGTCAAGCGAAGGTCGAGCGGCAGCGTCAGCACTTTCTCCGCCTGCAGCAGCGGCAGGTCCGGCCGGTCGGGGCCCCAGTGCGCGCCGTTCACCGAGAAGGACCGCTCCTCCCACTCGACGCTGTCCGGCGCCAGGAAGTAGCGGTTCTCGGTCACGACGTCGAAGACCTGCACCGACGTCGGGCGGAAGTGATACTTCTGCAGGAGATCGGCGATGACGGTCGTGAATGTCAGCGACTGCGCCGCCTGCGCGCGCTGGTGGCGCGCGACAATCTCCTCGACGCTCAGCGCCCGCGCCGCCGACACGTCCGCGCGGCTGACGAACTGATTCGCGGCGCCGTAGTTGAAGTCGACGACGAGCGGCGTCGCAGACGATGGCGTCTCCATGCGAGACACCTTCGTGGTCGCGTCCCAGGAAAAGCCCTGCACAGCAACGACGTCCCCGCGAATGGGGTCGCGCACCATCGGCGCGCGGCCGCCCTGATCCACCAACCGGACGGCCAGCCGATCGTTCACGCCTGTCTCGTTCCAATAGACGAGATAGGTCCCTCCGTTCGAGACGTTGTAGAGCACGCGATGCGGCACGCTTGCCGTCACCTCGCCGCCGTTCGCCTCGATCGCAAGCGAGACCCCGACATCGTCGATAAGGAGAAGCTGACCCGTGAGGAGATCCGTCAGTCGCGCGGCCGCCGTGAGCGCGGCAGACAACGCGTCGCTGTCACCCTCGAAGGTTGATCCCGCTGAACCCGCGTCCGCGAGGCGGGTCAACGTGGTCTTCAGCAGCCGGTCGGCACTCTGGGCGGGATCTCCAAGCGGCACGCCGACCAGGAGCCGCGCAGCAGTCGGATCGGCGGCAGCCACTATCGCCTCGACGGCGTCCGCGGCATTCGACGCACGACCGTCACCAGCGGCGAGGGGCGCGACGTCCACGTAGGGTGCCGTGCCCTCGGCGTATACGGCGCTGAGCCACACGGCATCCGCCGGGCGCGCCGTGGCCTGGGCGATGAACACCTGCGGGTCGATCGCCTTGATCCGGACAGCCGCGAGCTTGAGGCGAAACGCATACTCGCGTGGATCGGCGGTAGGCGCCGCTTCGATTTGATATCCGGTGACTGTGCCGCGCAGGTGTTCGGCAACGGCCTGAATGCTCGACGTCCACGCGTCGCTCTCGACCGTCGCTGCACTGCCAAGCGCGATCGCAAGCAGGATCGGCATGTTCCGCCGCGTGTAAGCGCTGAGTCGATCGTCGAGCCCGGACCATTGGCCGGTGGACGACGCCTGCTCCAGTGCCGTCCAATCCACGGTGAGCCTGACGAAGATCGGGACGTCGGTCGTCGAGATGCGGGTCCTGTCGATGGCGACGGTCGCAGCCGACGGGGCATCGAGCCGGTCCTCTACGCCGATTGGACCACGGAGCGCCGACGCGGGGCTGGTTTGCGCAAAGGCTGTCCCAGCGGTCGCGGTCGCAACCGTGACAGCCAGCAGGACTTTCACTGCGTTTCCCCGAGTGCCGTGTCCAGTGGTCCGAACGTGGCGCGCCCCAGGATCGTTTCGAGCCGGGCGGCAAATCCCTGCAGGCGGAAGTAGTGGGCAAACCGAAGGGACGGGGGCAACCTCACCACGGGCGGGTCGTCGTCGACTTCCCACGGATGGACCCAGAAGACCGTGGTGAGTCCGGCGCGCGCCCGCACGTCGAGGGCACGCAACACCGTACTTGGCCGGCTCATGCGCAGCCCCCAGCCGCCACCGAAGGGAATGTGATACCCGAACCGCGTCACCACCGCCGGAGGGTATTCCATGATCGCGCCGCCTGTCGTCGTCCGGCAGTGAGGCGCCTGAGGGTAGGCCGGGTTTCCGACGATGCGCATCGGCGCCATGCTGGAGTCGAAGCGGAATCCCTTCCGGGCGAGGACGTCGAGCGCCCACAACGAGCGGTCATTGATCGACCATTCGGGTGCGCGAAATCCGTCCACCTTCGTCGCGCCGCACGCCGCCAGCGCGGCCAGGCTGCGCTCGAGATCCGCTTCGAAGGCGGCTGGCGACAGTTCGTACACGCGCGAATGCATGTGCCCGTGCGATCCCACATGGTGTCCTGCCTGAAGGATCCGCTCGACGACGTGGGGATAGCGATCCGCGACATATCCGAGGACGAAGAACGTGGCTCGGGCGCCCGTGCGGTCGAACAGATCCAGCAGCCGGTTCGTCGTGACTTCGACGCGGCTCGGCAGGTGTGGCCAGTTGGCCGGCGCGAGCGGGCCGCCAACGCCGCAGATGTGGAACCATTCCTCAACGTCGACGGTCAGGACGTTTGGCGAACTGGCCATCGGGTCGAGTTCCTCGACTTTCAGTCGACCGAGGCAGTTCCTTGCGCCGAATCGTCCCGGCGGCGTGCTTCGATGAACTCGGCGATGCTGTTGACGGATCGGAGCGCAGTCTTGGCGGTCTGCTCGTCGGTGATCGCCACGCCGAAGGTCCGCTCGATGGCGAGTACGATTTCGAGCGCGTCAATCGAATCCAGCCCCAGTCCTTCCCCGAACAGGGGGACATCGTCGTCAATCTGCGTCGCTGGAAACGGCAGGCGCAGGCTCTTGACAAGGACTTCCTTGATGCTCGGGCGCAGGGTGTCGTCCATCTCGCTACGAGTCCTCAGAATAGGCCGCCATCAATGTTAATCACCTGCGCGGTGAGGTAACCAGCCATCTCGGAAGCGAGGAACGCGACGAGCGGCGCGACGTCTTCGGCTCGTCCGGGCCGCCTCAACGCGACGCGATCGACGAGCGCTGCCCGGCGTGCATCGTCGAGGCCGGCGGTCAAATCGCTTTCGATGAAGCCGGGGGCCACGGCGTTGACGAGCACCCCGTGCGGCGCAGCCTCCCGCGCGAGCGTGCGCGTGAGGCCAACGAGCCCGGCCTTGCTGGCCGAGTAGCTCGCCTGGCCGGGAGGACCGATGTGGGCGCTGGCGGACACGATGTTGATGATACGTCCCCACCGCCGCACCATCATGCTGCGGAGCACGGCCTTGGTACACAGGAACGCGCCGGTGAGGTTGACCGTCACCACGTCGTCCCAATCCGCCTTCTCGAGGAAGACGAAGAGGCGATCGCGGGCGGCGCCGGCGTTGTTCACGAGGATGTCCACCGGGCCGACCTCGTTGGCGACCCGAGCGAAGAACGCGGCGACGTCAGCGGGACGCGCCACATCAGCCTTCGCCGCGAGGCATCGGACGCCCATCGCCTCGAGATTCGTGGTCACCTCGGCGGCCGCATCCTCCCGGGACCGGTAGCAGATCGCGACGGCGGCGCCGCGGCGACCGAACTCGAGTGCAATCGCGCGGCCGATGCCTCGCGATCCTCCCGTGACGACGGCCGTTCGGCCGGAGAGCCAGCGATCATCGCTCATGCTTCACGACAAGAGAGAAGTTGGCGCCCCCGCGTGCGAAGCCGTTCACGAGCGCGACGGATCCGTTCGCCGATTCGATCGGGCGCGTCGTGGCCGCAACGTCGACGCGACAGTCCGGGTCGGCGACCTCGAAGCCAGCCGTCGGCGGCACCTGCTTCGATCGGAGGGACAAGATAGCGGCGACGACGGCCGCACCGGCCGACGCGCCGCATTCGCCGAGCGCGCCCTTGACGGCGCTGACCGGCACCGCGGCGGGACCGAACACCTCGGCGATGGCCTGCGCCTCGACGCGGTCGAGGCCCTGCGTCGAGTTGGCGGAGGCAAAGACGACCGACACGTCCTGCGGCGTGACATGTGCGTCGTCCAGCGCCCCACGCATGCAACGGACCAGTTGTGCCGGGTCGGACGGCCACTCGTGCATGTTGCAGGACGAGGCCGTGGCGCCAACGCCCGAGATGAACGCGAGCGGCGTTGCCGCGCGCGAGGCGGCCGATCGCGGCGATTCGAGCACGAGCAGGAACGCGCCGCATCCGAGCACGAAGCCGTTGCGGCGTCGATCGAAGGGCCGCGACGCTTCGCCGGCGCCCTCGTCGGTGGCGAGCGCGCGGAACCGGTCGTGGACCTCGAAGTAGAGGCGCTCGAAGTCGTCCACGCCGCCCGTGACCACCGCGCGCCCCCGGCCGGCCCGCAACACGCTCGCGGCATGAGTGATCGCCGCGAGAGCCGATGCCTCTCTGCTCGCGAGCGTCACGTTGATGCCCCGGAGGCCGAACTCGATGCCACAGAGACTTGCCGCGGCGTTGCCGACCGTATTGCTGAAGTCGAGGGCCGAGGCGCCCAACGGTCCTTCGTCGAACAAACGATCGAGATACCCGACGAGGCTGTGGATGCCAGCCGTCTCGGTGCCGAGGGCGATGCCGATCTCGTTGGCGTCTACGGCGGGAGTGTCGGCCAGGCGCGCGTCCTCGAGGGCCAGCCGGCACGCGGCAACCGCCAGTTGGCCGACGCGGTCCATGCGGCGCAGCTTTGCGGGCGCGATGAGCGTCGCCGGATCGAAGTCGTCGAGATGACCTGCGGCGTGCGCGTGCGCCGCGCTGGTGTCGAACGCCGTCACTGGTGCGTAGGCGCGCAGGCCGTCGAAGAGTCCCCGCTCGAACGCCGAAGTGCCGACGCCAAATCCCGAGATGCAGCCGATTCCGGTGACGGCCAGGCTCTCTGTCGCCGTCGGGACCATAGCAAGAGGTACGCTATCATACCCACTCCGCTCAGCTCGGCGCGTTGCCCACGCCTCTCGTGAAGACACGTCTGATACCTCTCGCCGCGTTCGTCCTCTGCGTGCCGCAGGTCTCAGCACGTCAAGCCTCGGATCCGCTCGACGATCTGTTCGCGCGCAGCCGGGCGAATCTCTCGGGTCTCAAGACCGTCACCGCATCGTTCACGGAGAGGACGGTGTCGTCGCTGCTCCGCGAACCGATCGTCGCGACCGGAACACTGGTTGCCGCGATGCCGCTGCGCGTCGTGATGACGTACGCGACCCCGACGCCGAAGACGGTCGCCTTCGACCGCGCGCGTCTCGTCGTCGACTGGCCGTCGGTCAAGGTCCACGAGGACATCGACATCACGGAGACGCAGCGGCGCGTGCAGCAGTACTTCACGGACTTCTCCGCAAAGCAGTTGCGGGAGAC
>DASTDQ010000495.1:0-4742 GCA_035710305.1 Vicinamibacterales bacterium
CGTCGAAGATTGAAAAGGTCCCTCACGACAACACCAACGACTTCAACCCGATGTGGGTGGGCGACAAGGTCTACTTCCTGAGCGATCGCAAGGGACCGGTCACGCTGTATTCCTACGACACTCGATCACGTCGCGTGAAAGAGGAGGTCGAGAACGAGGGCCTCGACTTCAAGTCGGCCGGCGCGGGTCCCGACGGTATCGTCATCGAGCAGTTTGGCCGTCTGCTCCTGCACGACGTGCGATCCGGCCGGACCGCGCCGGTCGCCGTGACGATGGCGGGGGACCTGGCTGAGGTGAGGGAACGGATGGTGAGCGTGAGGACGCGCCTCATCAACCCGGACCTCTCTCCCAACGCGGCCCGCGCCGTGTTCGAGGCCCGCGGCGAGATCGTCACGGTTCCGGCCGAGAAGGGCGACGGCCGCGTCATCACCAACACCGCGAGCGTCATGGAGCGGTCCCCCGTGTGGTCGCCCGACGGGCGCACCATCGCCTACTTCTCGGACGAGACGGGCGAGTACGAGCTGCACCTGGCGCCGCAGACGGGCACGGGCGAGGTGACGAAGATCAAGATGCCCGAGGCGAGTTTCTACCGCTCGCCGCAGTGGTCGCCGGACTCGAAGTATCTGGCGTTTGCCGACGCCCGCAGCCGCATGTGGTACCTCGAGGTGGCGACACGCAAGTTCACGCAGGTGGACAAGGATCGGTACTGGGCGGCCGGGAGGGGCGACTGGGCTCCGGTGTGGTCGCCGGACTCGAAGTGGCTGGCATACTCGAAACGCCTTTCCAACTACATGGGCGCGATTCACGTGTACTCGCTGGCCGACGCGAAGACGCATCAGCTCACCGACGGTTTGAGCGACGCCCGCGATCCCGTGTTCGACAAGGACGGCAAGTACCTGTACTTCGCCGCTTCGACCGACTCGGGGCCGTCGCTCCAGCCCGACGTGGGAAGCGGCACGCGCACGGTGACCAACAGCATCTACCTCGCGGTCCTGGCCAAAGATCAGCCATCGCCGTTCGCGCCTGAGAGCGACGAGGAAAAAGTGGCCGATCCGGCCGCGGCCGACGGCCAGAAACCGGCGGCGGACACAGAGAAGCCGGACACACAGAAACCGGCGACGGATACACAGAAGCCGGTGGAGGGGACGCAAAAGCCCGGCGCGCCGAACACGGCCAAGCCGGTCGAGGTGAAGATCGACTTCGACAACATCAGCCAGCGGATCCTGGCGATGCCGCTGCCGCCTCGCCGCTACGTCGAGCTCGACGCCGGTCGCGCGGGAACGCTCCTCGCTGTCGAGGCGCCGCTTCCCGTGCCGGGGCAGCCCGCGGGGCTCGTCGTGCATCGCCACGACCTGCGTACGCGCAGGACCGACGTGGCCGCCAACGGCGTTCAGTACTTCAAGGTGTCACGGAACGGCGAGAAGATGCTCACGCGCCAGGGCGAGAACTGGTTCATCCGCAACATGCCGCCCGCGCCACCGGCGGGCGGCGGAGCTCCGCCCACGCCTCCACCGGCCCCGCCTGCCACGGGTGGCCAGTTGAACACTGCACTCGAGGTCAGGATTTCTCCGCTCGCCGAGTGGAAGCAGATGTACCGGGAGGCGTGGCGGGTGCAGCGTGATTTCTTCTACGACGCCAACTACCACGGCCTCGATCTCAAGGCCGCCGAGAAACGCTACGCGCCGTTCGTGGACGGCATCGGATCGCGCTCCGACTTGAACTATCTGTTCGCGGAGATGATGGGGAACGTGGTCGTCTCTCACCTGAACGTGGGCGGAGGCGAGCAGCCCGAGGTGAGGCGTGTCGCCACCGGCATGCTGGGCGCGGACTTCGCGATCGAGAACGGCCGGTACCGCTTTGCACGTGTGTTCAACGGCGAGAACTGGAACCCGGACGCCCGCGCGCCGCTCACTCAGCCCGGAGTGAACGTCGTCGCCGGCGAGTACCTGCTGGAGGTGAACGGCCGCAACCTGACGTCCGCCGACAACGTGTACCGGTTCTTCGAGGCCACCGCCGAGAAGCAGGTCAAGCTCAAGGTGGGCCCCGATCCGTCGGGAACCGGTTCCCGCGAGGTCACCGTCGTGCCCGTGGGCAACGAAGGCCGGTTGCGCAACCTCGGTTGGATCGAAGACAACCGCCGCAAGGTCGATCAGGCGACGGGCGGGCGAGTGGCCTATGTGTATCTACCCGACACCGCCGGAGGCGGGCAGACCAACTTCACGCGCTACTTCTTTGCGCAGGTCGGGAAGCAGGCCGTGATCGTCGACGAGCGGTTCAACGGCGGGGGCCAGCTGGCGACCGATCTGGTCGAGTTCATGACGCGCAAGCTGATGTCGGGTGTCGCGACGCGCGACGGCGAGGACGAGATCGAGCCGCAGGGCGCGATCTTCGGGCCCAAGGTGATGCTGATCAACGAATTTGCCGGGTCGGGCGGCGACGCCATGCCGTGGTATTTCCGCAAGGCCGGCGCCGGGAAGCTGATCGGCAAGCGCACCTGGGGCGGGCTCGTGGGACGTGCTGGCGCGCCCCAGCTGATGGACGGCGGTGTGGTGTCCGCGCCGTCATCGGGCGTGTGGGATCCCGACGAGAGCAAGTGGATCGCCGAGAACACGGGCGTGGCGCCCGATATCGAAGTGGAGCACGATCCCGCGCTCGTCCGGCAGGGCCGCGATCCGCAGCTCGAGAAAGCGATCGAACACGTCCTCGCGGAGCTGGAGAAGAACCCGCCGAAGAAGCTGGTGCGGCCGCCGTATCCGAAGTATCAGACGCTGCGGTAAACCAGCGTGTGCATCGCGTCCGAATCGTAGAGCGCACGCTTCAGTGTGCGCGTCGCCTGGAGGAGAATCGTAGAGCGCACGCTTCAGCGTGCGCGTGTGCGCTATTACAACGAGAACTGAATCGTCACGGTCATCATCACCGGGGTCGGAACGCCGTTGACGAGCGTCGGCGTGAACTCCCACTGCGTCACAGCATCGAGCGCTGCCTGATCCAGCGGCGGAATCGATCGCAGCACGCGGGCGTGAAGGATCCGGCCGTCGGCCTCGATGCGCGCTTCGAGGATCACGACGCCGGTGACGCCGGCGTCCCTGGCGGCCTCCGGGTAGACCGGGGCGACGTGCGTCACCTTCGTCGGCGGGCGGATCCCGCCGCCGACGCGAACGGTGCCTTCGGCCCACGGCGGTGAATCCAGGCGCTCGAGCAGCGGGACCGTCGTCACCACCGGCGCCGTAGACGCCTGGCCACTGCCTCCGATCCTCCCGACAGAGAGCACTTCTCCGTCCCCATCGGAGGTAAAGCCGATGACGACGTCGAAGGCGAGCGGGCCGTCAGCGGGAGCGTCGTAGAGCCACTGCGAAACCGCATCCGTTGCCGACTCGACGAGCGACTGCAGTGCGGCCGTGACCACGCTCTGCTCGGCCGTACCGCCGGTGATGCTGCCGAGCACCGGCACGCCGACCGTTCGCACTTCGCCGACCCGGCCGGTCTCATCGATCGTGGCTCGAAGATTCACCGTTGCCCGTGCGCCGACGGCGGCGGCCGCAGGCGGATAGAGCGGCCTCACCAGGTGGGTGCGGCGCGGAATCGGGTTCTCCGGCGTCACGAGCTTCGCGCTCCGCTCGAGCGGGCCAGGCTCACTCGCCGGGAACCATCCGGCCAGGTCGATCGGCTGGCGGAGACTGCGCTCCAGTTCCTGCGCCGCTGAATCCGCTTTCACGCCCGGACCAACCAGCGCGGCCGATAGTGAGATCACGACGGCGAGTCGAGTCTTCATACCCGATGAGACACCGGTCCGTGCCGTACGTTCCAGTAAGGATACGCTGTTCCCGTGGGTGGCGAGCGCCACGACGTGGCGATCATCGGGGCGGGCATCGCAGGCCTGGCGGCCAGCGTGCTGCTGCGCCATGCAGGGATGCGCGTCGTCTGCATGGACCCGCGCCCGTACCCGCAGCGCAAAGTGGGCGAGTCGCTCGACTGGTCGAGCCCGGGCCTGCTCCGGTTGGTCGGCATCGATCCTGACGCCCTGCTCGCCGACGGGATCGCGACCTACAAGAAGAAGATCGTCGTCTGCGAGCTCGGGAAGGCCGAGTGGCAGGCCGCGCCGCCGCCGGTCATTCGCCGATCGCCGCTCCGCTTCGAGACGGTGACCCTCCATGTGGACCGGACGGCACTCGACGCGCGTCTCTACGAGCACGCGCGCGCGCGCGGGACCGAGTTCATCTGGGAGCGCGTGACCGATGTCCGCATAGACGGCGATCGCATCGTCAATTGCTCGACCGCATCCGGCCGGCGCATCGACGCGCGCTGGTTTCTCGATGCCAGCGGCACCGCGCGCGTGCTGTCGCGTGCCATGCGCATTCCGACGGTGGCCTACGGTCAGCCGAAGGTGTGCCTGTGGACCTACTTCGATACACCGCCGCTGCACGACGGGACGGCGTTCTTCGTAGACAACCGTGACGGATATCTCAGCTGGGTCTGGGACATTCCGATCTCTCCCCGGCAGACCAGCGTCGGCCTGGTGCTGCCTGCACAGATCGTGCGCGATCGTCCGAAGGCCGGCCGCTCCGTCGAAGCGATGCTGCGCGAGGAACTCATGCGCCACTCGCGCTTTCGCACTCTCGTGGAGGCGAAGCCGGTCCTGGAGATCGAGAGAACCTCGTTTCAGCCCTATGTCACCTCGCGGGTCTGCGGCGACAACTGGCTCATGGTGGGCGAGTCGGCATCGATGCCGGACCCGTTGACTG
>DASTDQ010000496.1:0-16814 GCA_035710305.1 Vicinamibacterales bacterium
CCTCGGCGACTGAGCCCTTGGTGTGAGACCGGATACGCCCCATCTAAGATTAGAAGGGTGAACGCCACGGTCCCTGACGACCAGGTCCTCGACGTCGTGGTTGTCGGCGGCGGCATCTCCGGCCTTTCGGCCGCCTACGAACTGCAGGCGCGCGGACGGTCGGTCCGTGTGCTCGAAGCCGCGTCGCGCCCGGGCGGCGTCATCGCGACGGAACGGACCGGCGGCTGGGTGATCGATGCCGGCCCCGACTCGCTGCTCGTCCAGAAACCCGCCGCAGTCGCGCTGTGCCGCGAGCTCGGCATCGCGGACCGCCTGATCTCCACGACCCCTCCTCGCACCGCCTACGTGCTGCGCGACGGGCGGCTTCACGCCATCTCCGAGGGCTCGTTCCTCGGCTTTCCGATCACCGTGGGCGCGCTCGTGCGATCGCCGCTCTTCTCGCTGGCGGGCAAGGCGCGCATGGCCGCCGAACTCGTCGTGCCGCGCCGCACGACCGAGGCCGACGAGTCGATCGGCCAGTTCGTGCAGAGGCGATTCGGCCGCGAGGCCGTGGACTACCTTGCCGAGCCGCTGCTGGCCGGCATCCACGCTGGCGACGTGGACAGGCTCTCGGTCCGCGCGCTGTTTCCCCGTCTCGTGGAGGCGGAGCGGCAGTCAGGGAGCGTGATTCGCGCGCTGCGATCGCTGCGGGTCCGTCCATCGCCCCAGGGCGCGTTCGTCTCGCTTCCCGGCGGCTGCGGCGAGCTCGTCGACACGCTCGCGTCCGCGCTGTCTCCCGCGACGATCGCATGCGACGCCCGCGTGACGGCTGTCGAACGGTCGGGTGTCTACAGCATTTCGTGGCAGGCCGGTAAGGTCCGTGCACGAAGCGTGATGCTGGCGATGCCCGCCTATGGCGCGGCATCGCTCCTCAGGCCGCTCGATGCGTCGCTGGCGGATCTCTGCGCGGCAGTGCCCTACGCATCCACGGCCACCGTGGCGTTCGGGTACCGGCGCGATCAGGTCGCTCACCCGCTCCGGGGCAGCGGGTTCGTGGTACCGCGCACGGAGGGTCTGGCGCTGCTGGCCGGCACATGGGTGACGTCCAAGTGGGCCGGCCGCGCACCGGACGGCCACGTCCTGATTCGCGGCTTCCTCGGCGGCGGCCGCGATCCCGGGCGCCTCGACGGATCGGACGAGGAGCTGGTCGAGACGGCCCGCCGCGAGATGCACGAACTGCTCGGCATTTCGGGCTCCGCGCTCCTGACGCGTGTGTTCAGATGGACCAGGCAGAGCCCGCAATACGAGACCGGTCACCTTCAACGGGTCGCCGCGATCGAGCGACGCCTTGGAGGGCTGCCAGGCGTCTTCGTCACGGGAAGCGGGTTCAGGGCGATTGGGATCCCGGACTGCATCAGCGACGGACGCGCCACGGCCGTCCGAGCGGTGGAGTATCTCGCTTCGCTCTAACTCCCGACGCCCAACGCCCAACTCCCAAAGGCCTCCATCCCCCGTCGTGGCATAACATGGCAACTCCTGTTGGGAGTTGGGAATTGGGAGTTGACGTGAAGCCCGTTCACATCATCGGCGTCCCGCTCGACCTTGGCGCCGGGCGCCGGGGCGTCGATATGGGTCCCTCTGCCTTCAGGATTGCCGGGCTCGGCCCGCAGATCGCGGCGCTCGGCAGGACGGTGTCCGACCTTGGAGACGTGCCGGCGCCGATTGCCGAAACACGCCCCGAGACGGACCCGCGGAAGAAATACGTCCGCGAGATCGCGGGAGTGTGCGCCGGCGTTTACTCCGCCGTCGCCGGCGCGCTCGACGCAGGCGCCGTGCCGCTGGTCCTCGGCGGCGATCACAGTCTGGCGGCCGGATCGGTGGCGGCAAGCGCCGACTGGGTCCGTCGCATGACGTCGTACCCGATGGGTCTCATCTGGATCGACGCGCACGGCGACATGAACACTCCCGAGACCACGACGAGCGGCAACGTCCACGGTATGCCGCTTGCGGCGCTGCTCGGCCAGGGGCCGGAGGAGCTCGCGTCGATCGGCGCCTCGCCGTCGGTGCTCGCCGATCGCACGGTGCTCGTCGGCATCCGCAACCTCGACGAGCGCGAAAAGGACCGGATACGCGAATCGGGCGTGCACGTGTTCACGATGAAGGACATCGATCGGCATGGCATTGCCGTCGTCGCCGAAAAGGCGATCGCGCTCGCCTCGGCGGGCACCGGCGGCATCCACGTGTCGTTCGACCTGGATGCATGCGACCCCGCGGTGGCCCCGGGCGTCGGCACGCCGGTACGTGGCGGGCTCGACTACCGCGAGGCGCACATGGTGATGGAGCTGGTGGCCGATTCCCAGCGCCTGGTGGCGCTCGATCTCGTGGAGGTCAACCCGACGCTCGACATCCGGAATACGACGGCCGAGTTCGGCGCGGAGCTGGCGCTGTCCGCACTGGGAAAAGGAATCCTGTAACTCCCAACCACCAACCCCCAAGACATTCATTGGGAGTTGGGAATCGGGAGTTGGACGTTATCGCGAAGCGATGAGCTTCTCCATCTCGTCCATCACGACGTTCATCCGTTTGACGGCCAGATCGAGGGGCTCGTCGGTCGTCATGTCCACGCCGGCGTCTTTCAGGAGATCGATCGGGTACTTCGATCCGCCGGCCGACAAGAACGTCAAGTACCGCTGCGTCGCCGACTGATCGCCTGCCAGCACCTTCGCCGACAGCGCCTCGGCGGCGGTGAACGACGTCGCGTACTGGAACACGTAGAAGTCACGGTAGAAGTGCGGGATGTAGCTCCACTCGTGGGCGATGTAGTCGTCGACGACGGTGACCTTCTGGTCGTGCCCGTAGTACTTGCGGGTGATGTCCAGGTACAGCCTGGCGAGGCCTTCGCCGGTGATCGGTTCGCCCTTCTGCCCCATCTCGTGCATCCGCAGCTCGAACTCGGCAAACTGCGTCTGGCGGAAGAGCGTCGCCTTGGTGCCCTCCAGGTAGTTTCCGAGGAGCGAGAGCCGCGTGGGCGTGTCCTTGATCTGCTTCAGCATGTAGTCGATGAGCAGCGCCTCGTTGAAGGTGGACGCCACCTCGGCGACAAACGTCGGGTAACTCGCCGTCGGATACGGCTGGACCTTGTTCGAGTAGTAGCTCTGCATCGTGTGCCCGAGCTCGTGGGCCAGCGTGCTCACGTCGTTGTACTGCCCGAGGTAGTTGAGCAGCATGTACGGGTGGACGTCGTAGACCGCTCCATTCGAGTAGGCGCCCGACACCTTGCCCTCGGTCGCGTACCAGTCGATCCAGCGCTCGCGGAACGCGCGCCGCAGGACTCCGACGTAGTCGGTTCCGAGCGGCGCCATGGCGCCGATCACGTGCTGCTGCGCCTCCTCGGGCGTGTAGCGCAGATCGACGGACGCGACCAGCGGCGCATACAGGTCGTAGTAGTGCAGATCGTCGGTCAGCCCCATCATTCGCTTCCGGAGCCGAAGGTAGCGGTGGAACGTCGGCAGGTGACGGTTCACTCCTTCGACCAGGCGCGTGTACACCGACACGGGGACGTTCGGCCCGTTGAGCGACGCCTCGAGATTGGAGGAATGCTTTCGCGCCCGCGAGTAGAACAGCGTCTTCTGCACGCTCGAGTTCATGGTGACGCCCAGCGTGCGGCTGAACGCGCCAAGCGCGCCGAAGAAGGCCGACATCGCCGCCTGACGATCGGCCCGGCTCGGCGCGGTGCGAAGCTCGGTGTACCCGGCCTGATCGACCTTGGCCTGGCGTCCGTCGGCGAGCGTGATCGTGGGGTAGGGAAAGTCCGCGTTGGACAGAATCGTGAAGATGTTGGTGGGCGATCCGGCGAGCGGCGCCACGTCGGCCAGCAGCTTCTCCTCGGGGTCCGACAGCGTATGCGGCTCGCGTCGCGCGATGTCGCGCAGGTAGAACGCGTACGGCGCGAGGCGGCGTTCCGCGGCAATCGCCTTCTCGATCGACGCGCTGCCGACCTTCAGGACCTCGGGCTCGATGAAGGAGGCCTCCGCGCCGAACTTCGCGGCGATCTGCTGCATCTCCTGCTGCATGCCTTGCGTGAGTGACACGCGCGTGTCCTCGTCGGACCGCATGCTCGCGTAGACGTACAAGCGGGCCAGCTCCTTGTCGAGGCGCGACATCGTCTCGAGCGCCTCGGCCATCGTGGCCGGTGAGGAGCCCAGCTTCCCCTGGAAACCGCGCACCGACGACAGCTCCTTCGTGAGGGCCTCCTTGCGCGCACGCCAGGCGGCATCGTCGGGATAGACCTCGGCGACGTTCCACTTGTAGTCCTGCGCGATCTTCGCCCGATCGCGTTCCTGCCCTGTCATCAGCACCGTCATACCTATCACCGCAAGACCCGCCCATACGGCTCGCATCTGGACTCCCTGGCTACCAGCTACCGGCTACGAGCTAGTCTATATCCAGCCGTGCGCAAGCGCCCCCTGCCGGACACCTGGCCGGACCTCGACGACGAGGCGCTGCTGGACGTCCGCCTGTCGGATTTGCCGCTCGAGATCGAGGGAACGCTGGCCGCGCGGATCGAACAGATCCGGGAAGAGCTGCGCGCGCGCGGGCTCGGCTTTCCGCTGCACTTCTACCTCTCGGACGAGTGGTTCACGCCGGACGGATCGACGGCAGTCGCGATCCCGTTCTACCTCGCGCACCCGCGGCTCGAGAACCTCGAGAGGAAGCAGATGCTCGAAGTCGAAGGCGGCGAGCACGAGTGGTGCATGCGCATCCTCCGCCACGAGGCGGGGCACGCGATCGACAACGCGTACCGCCTCCGAAGACGGCAGAAGCGCAGGCAGATCTTCGGGTCGCCTCGCAAGCCGTATCCCGAGTTCTACACGCCGAAGCCGTACAGCAAGAGTTTCGTGCTCCATCTGGACGCGTGGTACGCGCAGAGCCACCCTGACGAGGACTTCGCCGAGACGTTCGCGCTCTGGCTGACGCCGAACAGCGAATGGCGCCCCCGCTACACGGGCTGGAAGGCGCTCACCAAGCTGGAATACATGGACGCGTTGATGAGCTCGCTTCGCGACGTTCCACCGCCGTTTCAGAACCGCAACGAGGTGGACCCGTTGACCGCCATCCGCACGACGCTGAGGCAGCACTACAAGAACAAGCGGCGGCACTACGGGGTGGACTACCCGAACTTCTACGACCGCGACCTGCGCCGGCTGTTCTCCGACGCGCCGGAATTCTCGAGCCATCCAACCGCCGCCCAATTCATTTCGCGTATCAGGCCGACGGTGCGCAAGGCGGTTGCCGGATGGACGGGGATCTACCAGTACACCATCGACAAAGTGCTCGAGGACATGATGCGGCGCTGCCGCGAGCTCAAGCTCCGGCTCGCGGTGCCGGAGGAACACGCGCGGCAGGAGTTCACCGTCCTGCTCACCGTGCAGGCGATGAATTACCTCCACAGCGGGGGCCATCGGCTCTTTCTATAAACGTTGTCGCGGGCAGGCGCCGGCCGACCGCGGGGTTTTGCCCAACGGGTGCGGACAATTACGCACTGCGCCCATCGATCAAGGCGTTTTCAACGAAATCCCGCGATGCGCATCGGGAGCACCCTTTGCAGGTTCCGGTGCCGAATCACATGTTCAACATTCGAATCCTGGCCGGCGTTCTCGCCTGGGCCGGCAGCCTCGTCGTTCTTTCCGGCGACGTGCACCCGTCTCTTCTCCGCAATCACCCGGCAATCGCCTACGCCACGACGCCGGTGACCGATGCCGTCGCCCGGTTGAACGGCCGGCTGCAGCGCGGCGAGGTCGCGCTCGACCGGGGCGGGCCCTCCGGGTATCTGAAAGCCGTGCTCGACGCCCTCGACGTGCCGATTGAGTCGCAGGTCCTCGTCTTCTCGAAAACCAGCTTCCAGGCGACGAAGATCAGCCCCGCGAACCCGCGCGCAATCTTCTTCAACGACACGGTCGCGGTTGGGTGGGTGCGCACCGGACCCGTGCTGGAGTTCGTGTCGCACGATCCCAAGCAGGGCGCCATCTTCTACACGCTGGAGCAGACTCACACGGCCGTACCGCAATTCGAGCGAAACGACGCGTGCGTGATGTGCCACACCTCCGATGCCACGCACAACGTTCCCGGCATGTTCGTCGGCAGCGTGTTTCCTTCCGTTGACGGAACGACGATGTACGGACCGGCCTTTACGACCGACCATCGAAGTCCATTCGAACTGCGTTGGGGGGGCTGGTTCGTCACCGGCAGTCACCAGGCATCCAGGCACATGGGGAACGCCGTCGCGACCGATCCGACCGACCTGGGAGCGATGATCACGCCGGAAAGCGTGCACGTCGCCCGGCTCGACGGCCGCTTCGACATGACGGGATACCTCTCACCCCACAGCGACATCGTGGCCCTGCTGGTACTGGAGCACCAGGTGCAGATGCTGAACCTCATCACCCGCGTAGGGTGGGAAGCCAGGGTCGGTGCCGAGGCTCGGAGGCCGCTCGAAGCGGCGGCCGCGGAGCTCGTGGACTACCTCCTCTTCGTGGACGAGAACCCCCTGCCTGGACCGATCAGCGGTCCCACGGCTTTCGCGAAGGCCTTCGGCGCGCGGGGGCCCCGCGATAGCAAGGGGCGGTCGCTGCGGGACCTGGATCTCGAGCGCCGGCTGCTCAAGTATCCCTGCAGCTACTTGGTCTACTCAGAGCCCTTCGACGGACTGCCCCCGTCCGCCAAGGCCGCGGTCTACCGGAGAATGTGGGACGTCCTCAGCGGGCGGGAGACGGGCGACCGATACTCGACGCTCAGCCGCGCCGATCGCACGGCCATCATCGATATCCTGAGAGAGACGAAAGCGGACCTGCCCGAATACTGGGCGGTGCCGTAGGCCGGCCGGCAGTCGTCAAAAACGCACGCACCGGCGGTGCGAGTCGGAGTAAGATCGCCCCTTCCTAACTCGATCCCCAGGGATGCCTGCCGTTTCCGAAACCGCGCTCGCCCGCCACCACGACGATGGTCTGGCATCGGCGCCACGAACGCTGACGAGCGCGCCCACTCGCGCCGAGCGTGAGGCCGCCGCGATCGAGCTCCGCCGGGCGTTCTGTGAGGAGCTCAGGGCGGCACGCGAGAGCCGCGGCGTCAGCCTCTTGAGGATCGCTGAGGTCACCAAGGTCAGCGAGTCGCTCTTCGCCGAGCTCGAGCGCGGCCACCTGTCCCGCTGGCCGACCGGTATCTACCGCCGGGCGTTCTTCCGTGAGTACGCGGTGCACGTCGGCCTGCCGGCCGAGTCAACGCTGAGCGAGTTCATCCGCTTGTTCCCCGAGGATCGCGACAGCGACACGAGCCGGGACGCGCTCGTCCCGGGACCGCTTCGCCTGACGATGCCCCGCCCGACGTGGCGGCAGCTGTCGACAATCTATTTCCAGACGGCCGTTCTCGATCTCGTCATCGTGCTCCTCGGCTCGGGCGCGCTCTCGTGGCTGACCGCCGTCGGGCCGTGGATCTCGATCGCGATCGTGGCGCTGGGCTACCACGCCACGGGCACGATCGTCCTCGGCTGCAGTCCCGTTGCGTGGTGGGCGCGCGGCCGGCTCCACCGCAAACTGGACAAGCAGCCCGCCCGACCCATCAACCTGTTCCCCCAGGACGAATAGACCATGCGCACATCACTGCTCTTGATTGCCCTCGTTGCCGGCGCGAGTACCGGCGCCGCGCAGCAACCGCAGGTTCCGTTTGAACCGACCGTCGGACAGGCCGGCAAGGACGTCGTGTGGGTGCCGTCGCCCGAAGTGACGGTCGAGAAGATGCTCGAGGTCGGGAAGGTCACTGCGCAGGACTTCGCGATCGATCTCGGCTCCGGCGACGGCCGCAACGTCATTGCGGCTGCCAAGCGCGGCGCCCGCGGGCTGGGTGTCGAGTACAACCCGGACATGGTCGCGTTGTCCAAACGCCTGGCCGCACAGGCCGGCGTCGCCGACCGTGCGCAGTTCGTCGAAGCCGACATGTTCACCGCCGACATCTCGAAGGCCGACGTGATGCTGCTGTTCCTGCTGCCGAGCAACCTGCTCCGGCTGCGCGACACGCTGTTCAACCTCCGCCCCGGCGCCCGCATCGTCCTGAATACCTTTGGCATTCAGGACTGGGAGGCCGACGAGACGTTCACCGTGGAGGATTGCACCCAGTGGTGCACGGTCTACCTGATCATCGTGCCCGCCAAAGTGGCCGGCAATTGGCGAATCGGGAGCGACACGCTCGAGTTGAAGCAGGAATTTCAGAAGGTATCAGGAACGCTGACCTCAGCCGGACAGTCCGTACCCGTCACTGGCAGCCTTCGTGGAACGGAGATCTCACTCAAGGCCGGGACGCGGGAGATTACCGGTCAAGTCCGTGGAAACGAGATCTCTGGGAACGCCAAGAACGGCAGCGCGACGTCCTCCTGGCGCGCGACCCGCGCAGGCAGTTGATCACACACCTGGCGGCACCGGCTGGAAGTCTGGGCAAGTACCGCCTTTATTCCAGCCGGCGTCAAGGAATGACGGATCCGTCGACGGCGACGAAGATCTTCACAGTCAAAGAGATGCGCTGAGCCGGCTGTGCAGCCGCGCGCAGACAGGCGCCCGGCAGGCTCGTTGCCATCGACGCAGTCGTGCACAAGACCGTGCAGACAACCGACCTGCGCCTCTCCGAGCTGCTTGCGGGGCTCTCCCACGCGCTGGATCTAACCGAAGGGCAGCGCGAGGGACACGCGGTGCGGACCTGTCTCATCGGGATGCGCCTTGCGCAGGTGTTGCGTCTGCCCGCGGCGCAGCGATCGTCGCTGTTCTACGCGCTCCTGATGAAGGACCTGGGCTGCTCGAGCAACGCCGCGCGATTCGCGGCGCTGTTCGGCGCCGACGATCACCGCGTGAAGGCCGACCTGAAGGTGACTGACTGGTCGCAGGCGCTCGAAGCCTTCCGGTTCGTCTCGAGAAACGTGGCACCCGGACACTTCTGGCTTCGACGCGTGTGGCAGCTGCTGGGCGTCCTGTCGCGCGGACCGGAGGGCGCGCGAGAGGTCGTCGTCACGCGCTGCGAGCGCGGCGCCGACATCGCCCGCATGCTGGGGTTTCCCGGCGAGACCGCGGAGGCCATTCGCGCGCTCGACGAGCATTGGGACGGAGCGGGGCAACCGTACTCGCTCAGGCGCGAGGCAATCCCGCTGCTCGCACGCATCCTCGGGCTTGCGCAAACCGTCGAAGTGTTCTTCACCGCCCACGGGCTCGATGCCGCCTACGACATGGCCGTCTCCCGCCGAAGCACCTGGTTCGATCCCGTCGTCGTCGAGGCGCTGCTCGCGATGCGGAAGGACCTCAATTTCTGGCACTCGCTGGCCGACGGCGACCCGCTTCCGCTCGTGTCGGCAATGGAGCCGCAGGAACACATCCAGACGGTCGACGAGGATCGGCTCGATCTGGTGGCCGAGGCGTTCGCGCTCGTCATCGACGCCAAGTCCCCGTGGACGTTCCGGCACTCCAAGGGCGTGGCCGATCTGAGCGTCGCCATCGCGCGCCAGATGGGCTACCGGGAGCATCAGCTGCGCGAGCTTCGTCGCGCGGCCTTGCTGCACGACATCGGCAAGCTGGGTGTCTCGAGCCTCATTCTCGACAAACCCGGCACGTTGACCGACGGGGAGTTTGCGATCATGCGGCAGCATCCGGCCGCGACGCGAGCGATCCTCCGCCGCACAGGCTGTTTCAGCGGACTCGCCGACGTGGCTTCGTCGCACCACGAGCGGCTCGACGGGCGCGGCTACGATCGCGGCGTCGCCAATCTGCCGATGGTCGCTCGCGTGCTGTCGGTCGCAGACATCTGCGACGCGCTCGGGGCGTCGCGGCCGTACCGCGACGGGATGCCGCCCGATCGCGTGCTCGACATCATGGGACGGGAGGTCGGAACGGCCATCGACGCGGAGTGCTTTGCCGCGCTCCAAGCGGTTCTCCCGACGCTGACTCCTGCCCGCACGCAGGAGCAGGGTACGCCTGCCGCGATCTGCGTGCCCAGCCTGGCGGAAGACTACCGGCAGGCCGCGTGAGCGCGGCCTGACGGCTCGTGTCATCTGGTCACGGTGACCGTGTTCGAACACACGGTCGTTCCCGTCAGGCAGACGCGGTAGCTGAACGGGCCCTGGCCTCCTGGCCTGTCGGTGTAATTGTCGTTGCTCGTTGTGGTCACGACCTTGGTGTTTCGATACACGGTGACGGTACGACCCTGCGCTTGCGTCCACCGGAGGATCACCCTGAGTCTATCCCCGCCGCCGACGTAGGTGGCAGTTGCCGACAGAACTATCAACGGCGAGGGAGTCGGAGCCGGCGCCGAAAAGCTCACCGTCAACACGTCACTCGACTGGTTGCCCGCCGCGTCCCTTGCCGTCACCGTAATCACGTTGTCCCCCGTCTGCAACGCCACGGCAGGCACGCTCCAGCTCGTCGTGCCGCTGGCGACGCCGCTGCCGCCGCGATTGTTGACCCAGCTCACCTGAGTCACACCCACGTTGTCTGACGAGGTTCCGCCGAGAGCCATGCCGGACTCCGTCGTGGCGTAACTCGGTTGCGACGTCGGCATCGAGATGCTCACCGAGGGCGGCGTCGTGTCTGGGGCGGGCACCGTGGGAGCGTTGTAGGTGACCGTGAGCACGTCGGTGCCCTTGTTGTTGGCCGCGTCCTGTGCCGTCACCGTGATCACGTTGGTGCCGCCCTGCAGAGGCACGGACGGGATGCTCCAGCTCGTCGTGCCGCTCGAGAAACCGGCGCCGCCGCGATTGTTGGTCCACGTCACGGCTGTGACCCCGACGTTGTCGGATGACGAGCCACCCAGCGTTACCACGGAGGTCGTCGTGGAATAACTGGGGCCCGTCGTCGGGCCAGCAATGCTGATCGTCGGTGCGATCACGTCCTCAGATGTGGTGGAGTAGGTCATCGTCAAGACATCCGTGCCCTGATTGCCCGCGGCGTCGCGCGCTCTCACAGTGATGACGTTGGTGCCCGTCTGCAGAATGATTCCGCCGACGCTCCAGCTGGACGTGCCGTTCGCCGTTCCGGAGCCGCCACGATCGTTGACCCAGGTGACCTGTGTGACTCCGACGTTGTCCGAGGCCGTGCCTCCGATCGTCAAGCTGGACGATGTGGTGGCCAACGTGGACTGAGTCGTCGGCGTGGAGATCGTCACGGTCGGCGGGATCGAGTCGGCGAGGGAGTAGGTCACCGTCAACACGTCCACCCCCTGGTTGCCCTTGGCGTCGCGCGCTCTGATCGTGATGACGTTCGCGCCCGACTGCAGAGCGATCGACGGCACGCTCCAGCTCGTCGTCCCCGCTGCGGTCCCGCTGCCACCCCGGTCATTGGTCCACGTCACGGCCGTGACACCGATGTTGTCGCTGGCAGTGCCGCTGACCGCGAGCGTGGAAGACAACGCGGCGTAGCTCGAGTTCGACGTCGGACCGCTAATGGAGACCGTTGGCGCGATCGGATCCCCCTCAGATGATGTGGAGTAGGTCACCGTCAAGACATCCATGCCCTGATTACCAGCGGCATCGCGCGCTCTGATCGTGATGATGTTCGTACCTGACTGCAGAGCGATTGACGGCACGCTCCAGCTCGTGGTCCCGGTTGCGGTCCCGCTGCCCCCGCGATCATTGGTCCACGTCACTGCCGTGACGCCCACGTTGTCGGTGGCAGTACCACTGACGCCGAGCGTGGAGGACAGCGCGGTGTAGCTCGAGTTCGAGGTCGGAACGGTGATCGACACCGACGGCGGCGTCGTGTCCACGGCCGGTGCCGTCGTCACGGACCAGGTGAACGTCTGCGGGGCCGACTGAAGGACGCCGTCAGATACGCGCGCCGTCACCGTGTAGGTTCCGGCCGAGGTTGGCGCGCCGCCGATGAACCCGGTACCCGTTCCGAGCGTCAACCCGGCCGGCAGCCCCGTCGCGTTATAGGTCACGGGAAGCCCATCCGGGTCGTTGCCGAGCAACTGGAGCCCGACCTGTTGCCCAATCGCTGACGATTGGTTCCCCGGATTGGCCAGAGTTGGGTACTGGTCGGCGTAGCCGCACACCTGGGCCGAACGCGGCCCCTCCGCGGTTGGAACGAAATACGCGGCCACCTGGAAGCAGTACACCTGCCCCGGCACGGCGTTCGGGTTCGTGAAGGTTATGGTGTTGCCGACGTCGTAGCGCTGCGTGAGGCTGCCTGACTGCGTGCCCATGTAGACGACGTAGCCGGCAACTGTCTGACTATTCGGGTCCCACGTCACCGTGAGCGTGTCGGCAGACGCCGGACTCACGGCGAGCAGCCACAGGAGCAGCGAGGCGGCAAGCGAGGGGCGACCAGTCCTCAGTATCAGCACGTTCATCTGGTGCGTGAGGGAGCGCCCGGGGGGAGGTCGCGAGTCCCGAGGGCCTACGTAGCAAGATCGCGCCCGCGTGACGGTACGCAAGCCAAACGGCCTGCGTCGTGTAACTTAGCCCAAGCTGATCCGCGCGACCATGATGCAATAAGTTCCAGTTCTGTCGGCGGGCTTACAGATTGTGTGAGCGGACGGATCTACGGGCTGGGGACGACGCTGACCTGAATTCGCTTCACGTATTTCACGGGGACCCCGTTCACGGTTGCGGGCTGATACTGCCAGGTCCGCGTTGCTGCGAGCGTGAGCCGGTCGATTTGCGGCGTGAGCGGCTCGATCATCGTGGCGGACTCGACGGCGCCGGTCGGGTCGATGACGACCTCCACGATGCCGGTGCGCGGGACGCGGACCCGCTCGGGAAACGCCGGAATCCGCTGATTGATCGTGACGGGCGGAACGACGTTCGTGTCAGCGGCGGTGTAGACCTTCTCCACGCGGGGCGTGGGCGGAGGCGGCTGCGGCACGGGGGTGGCCGGGACCATCGGCTGCTCAGTGGACGCGGCCACGCGCCCGGAGGGGACGATCGCCTTCGCGCTCAGCTCCTCGAAACCCCTCGCGAGCGTGCGAACGTCCGCCAGGGGCGACTGATTGGCCACTGCGGCCATGTCCGGATCGGCCAGCACCTCGAGCACCTCGCTGAAGCCGCGGCGCGCGCTGACGTAGTCCTTGGCGTCGTACGCCGTCTTCGCCTCCTGGTACTTCGCCTGGACGGCTGATGGCAGGACGCGCCGGCGCGTCTCGTCGTACACGTTGCGGATCCGCGGAGGCAGGTCGCCGGCGGGGCGGTACATCGGGTTGCGAACGACCAGCGTCTCGATCGCACCCCGCGCCTCGCCGTCGCGCCGCATCGCCATCAGGCACAGCACGCGATACATCTCGATGGAGTGCCGGTCCTCTCCCCCGCTGCCGTTTCTCAACAGGCCGTCGAGCATGGCCAGGGCCGAATCGTATTCCGCGGAGGCATACAGCTCGCGCGCGGCGTCGAGCGATTCCTGGGCGCTCACACGGGGCGCGGCGACAACGACGAGGACGACGCACGTGAGAGCGATGACATGAGTACGCATGGCCATTACTTCTGCCTCAGATCGGCGCTCACCTTGGTCGGCGTCCCCGCGGTCACGACCGCGCGGACCAGCTTTTCGCCGAGCTCAGGGTGGCGGAACACTACCTCGTGCGATCCAATCGGCACCCTGATGTTGCTGAGCGGGGTCTCGCCGACAGACTGGCCGTCGATCCAGACCTGGGCCCAGGGGGCCGCGTTGAGCGACACCAGCCCGCTCGGCCAGGGCGGCTGCACGGACGACACTTTTCCGGGCGCGACGTTGACCACCGTCGTTTCCCGGTAGCCGAGCGCCTCGTTTGCAACCTGAAGCGTATGGCGGCCGACCGACATCATGATGCGGTCGGTCTGACTCGTGCCGATGAGCCGCTGGCCTTCGTAGATCCTCAACTCGGCCGGCGCGTCCACGGAGATCCATCCCGAGAGCGGCGCGTTGGCCGGTGCGGTCAGCGGCACGACCAGCGACGCCGTCGTGTTCGCGTCGATTTTCACTTCCTGCGTCATCGAGCGGAGCTCGTTTTCGAGCACCACGGTATGGGTGCCCGGCGACAGCCCCTCCACCGTGACCGGCGTCGTGCCATAGGCGTGGCCGTCCACGGTCACGCGCGCGCCGGCCGGCTCGGTACGCACCTGGAGCTCGCCGAACGCGGACGAGGCTCGCGGAAGCTCGATGAACTGCGACACCTCTTTGCCGGCGGCGATCGTCACCGGCATCGTGCGGACGTTTCCTTCGCTCGTCAGCTTCAGCGTGTGGCGACCCGGTGGAAGGCTGAGGCTGAGGGGCGTGACCCCGTGCTGCTGCCCCCCGATCTCGACGGTCGCCCCGCTGGGATTGGTCTGCACGATCAGCGTGCCCAGCGCGTCGTCTGCCTGGACCGACGGCAACAGGTAACGGCGCGCCGCCAGCGTCGCGCCCGCCGTCAGCGCAATCAGGAGGACGGCTGCAGCCACCATTCGAAGTCGAGTCGATGCAATGACCGGCACGGCGTTCCTCTCCTTCCTTACCTCCAGATCGTCCGGACCGGCTGAATCGTCGATCGCCGGTGACGGCAGTCGATCCCAGAACGAGGGCATCGGAGACACAGCGCTCGCGGCAGCGGCCGGCGCGGTCACCGGCGCCAGAGCCGGCACCGCAGGCTTGGGCGGAACGGCCGTCATCTTTGGTGCCGGGGGCGCACTCGCCTGTGTTGACACCGTCACGGGCGGCGGCGCCGGCGGCCTGGGTGGTATGGCGTCCACGGGCCGGGCAGGCGGTGCCGCGGCCGGCGGTGCCGCGGCCGGCGGCGCCGCGAACGGCGGCGCGACAAACGTGGCGACGTCATCGGACGAGGCGTCAGCCTCGTACCGCCCGAGGAACGACTTGAGCGACTCGACCTCGGCAATCGGATCGCTGTAATGGAGAACGCGATCCAGATCGGCCCAGGCCTCGAGCGCGGAGCCGAACGGGGTCCGCGAGTCGATCTGCAGCGCTCGCTGGAGCCAGACGCGCAGCGGCAGCGGCAGCGGCTCGATGCCGCCGTCGGCCGAGATGGCCAGCGCGCCGCCGGTCATATCGCCCACCCGGCCGGGGAACTCGTCCTCGGCGAGCGGCCGGCCGATGACGAGCGCCAGTGCGGTCGCGCCGATTTGCGTGACGTCGCTCCGGCGATCGAAATGCGGCATCCCGAGCGTCCGAGGCAGCGGCACGCGCAGCCTCTGCCAGTAGTGCTTGTTCGACAGGCGAAGCTGCTCGATGGCCGATCCGAGCACGTACTCGACCACCATCAACCGCCCCGCGGGCGTGACGATGAGGCGTTCGGGCCCGATCGCGCCGTGGCACAGTTCCGGGGCCTTGTCGTGCAGGACGGAGATGGCATGAACGAGCTGCCGCAGCAGGCTGAGGGCGGCATCCGTTTCGACCGGGAGAAGGCGGCTCTCGGCGGCCGACAGGATCTCGGACAGCCGGACACCCTGGACGCGATCCGAGATGATCGCCAGCCTGGAGCCCTTGCCGATTCTCTCGACGGCGCGCACGCGCGCGAAGTGCTCGGACTCGAAGTCCGCGAGCCGGTTGACTCGATCCCGCAGTGCGAGCTCGAACGCTGAATTCGCGGTCAGCTCGTCGCGCAGAGCGAGCACCTCGAGCGGTTCGCCGTCGACGCTGACAGACGTGAGGCGCTGGCCGAGGCCGTCCTCGAACGTCACCTGCGCGGACGAAGAACCACGCGCGACTGCAGACTCCATGTGACTCTTTTCGGCGTGAACCATGCCATGCAGTACTGGTGCGCGCCGGAACGGGACGCCTGGTGCAGGAAATCGATTGAAATACCGTGAGATTCGTGAGTACGCGCCTGACCCGCTCGGAGGCGTGCCTGGCCGGGCAGCGCCAAGCCGTTACAGAATCGTCGCGGGACTCTCGATTTTGTGAGTCCCCGTCGAACGGACGGATGGCGCGCCGACGCGCGTTCAGGCCGGGCGGAGGTTCACATTCAAACCGCCGTCCAGGATGATCTTCGCCCCGTTGTAGTAGCGTCCCCGGTCGGAAGCCACGAACAACACGGTGTCGGCGACTTCGTCCATGGTCGCCCAGCGTCCCGCCAGGATCCCCATGCGCTTACAGAAGCTGGAGACGAATTCCTCTTTCGTGACGTTCTGCTGCTTGGCCATGTTCTCCGCCCAGGCCTCTCGGCCTTCGGTGCCGACCAGGCCCGGCACAATCGTATTGACCGTGACTCGCTGGCCGGCCAGGTCGGTCGCGAGGTAGCCCGTGGCTTGATTCATGGCCGCGTTGTTGAGCCCGTGCGTCAGAGCGGGGGCCCACACGAGCGTTGACGCCGTTCCGCTGATGTTGATGATGCGGCCCGTGCCATCGCCCGGCAAGAGCGGAAGGAACGCGCGCGTGACGCGAAGGGCGCCAAGAATCTTGTTGTCGAGATCGGCGATCCAGTCGCTGTCGGGCCAGAGAATCTGCCGATCCATCCGGCGCATCGGACCGCCGGCGTTGTTCACCACGATGTGCACGACGCCGAACGCCTCCTTGGCGGCTTGCGCGCACGCATCGATCTGATCGGACTTCGTGATGTCGGCGGGCACGGCGAGCACCTGTACGCCGCTCTCGCTTCTGATCTCCTGGGCCGTCTTCTCGAGCAACTCCTTGCCGCGCGCCAGCAGGACGAGGCCGACGCCCTGGCCGGCGAGCCCCCGCGCGATCGCCCGCCCAATCCCCTTACTGCCCCCGGTGACGATCGCCGTTCTTCCGGCGAGTCCCAATTCCATTGCCACGCGCGCACCTCCTCGCAGGCTGGCTATCTTACGTCGCGCCGGCGGGTCCGGGGCCTATACTAACCCCAAGACTCGCTTGTGTTGATCC
>DASTDQ010000497.1:0-10875 GCA_035710305.1 Vicinamibacterales bacterium
GCGGAGCGAGCGGCGGCCCGCGCGAAGACCGGAGGCGCCGGGGGCCCGTCCGACAGCGCGCAGAGCCGGACGCTTGCCGAGCGGTGCATCTCGTGGGGCAACGTCGGTCCCCCGATGATTCCGCCCACCTACTACGCGAACCTGCACATTCTGCAGTCAGCCGATCACGTCGTGATTCGGCACGAGTTGCTCGACGGCCTCCGGCTGATTGCGCTCGACGGACGGCCGCATCCGGGGCCCGGCGTACAGAAGCTCGCCGGCGACTCGCGCGGCCGATGGGACGGTGACACGCTCGTGGTGGACACCACGAACTTCAGCGACAAGACCAATTTCCGCGGACCTCCGCGGACGACCCGCCAGGACATCACGACCAGCACGAAGCTGCGCGTCGTCGAGCGCTTCACGCTCGTCGATCGGGAGACGATCCGCTACCAGTTCACCGTCACCGATCCCGAGACCTGGACGGCGCCCTGGTCCGGAGAGGTGCCCATCCGCAGGTTCGCGGGACCGATCTACGAGTTCGCCTGCCACGAGGGCAACTACGGCCTGGTGAACATCCTGCGGGGTGCGCGGGTTCAGGAATCGGCGACACGTTAAGATAACTGCATGCAGGATCTCATCCGCCAGCTCCTGGCTGAGCTCGGCGAAGACCCGACTCGCGAGGGGCTGCTCCGGACGCCGCACCGGGTCGAGAAGGCTCTCAAGTTCCTGACGAGCGGCTACGACGCCGACATCGACGAGGTGCTCAACGACGCGCTCTTCACGGTGGACTACAGCGAGATGGTCATCGTGAAGGACATCGATTTCTACAGCCTCTGCGAGCACCACCTGCTTCCGTTCTTCGGCAAGTGCCACGTCGCCTACATCCCGCAGCGGCACGTGATCGGCCTCAGCAAGATTCCCCGGCTCGTCGACGTGTTCGCCCGCCGCCTCCAGGTGCAGGAGCGGATGACGAATCAGATCGCGGAGACGATTCGCGAAAAGATCGACCCGCTCGGCGTCGCCGTCGTGTGCGAGGGCACGCACCTGTGCATGTCGATGCGCGGGGTCGAGAAGCAGAATTCGTTCGCGATCACGAGCGCGATGCTGGGTGTCTTCAGGGACAACGCCCGCACGCGCATGGAGTTCCTCGAGCTGGTCAGGGGCCGGGCCTCCGAAGCCGCCGCGCAGAGCGCCGCGGGCCTGGCCTGCATGGGCGACTGATGGACGTGCGGGGGCGCATCGCGTTCGTGGCGCTCGCCGCCGTGCTGGCCGGTCACGTCATCGTATCTGCCCAGACGACGCAGAAGCCGCGATCCACGGCCAAGCCCAAACCCGCCCCTCTTCCAGCGCTCAAGACGGAAGCCGCTACGGTGACCTGTCCGACGCTGCTCGGCACGGGCGCGAAGACGGGGCTGATGTTCTGCGACGTCTTGATTGGCGGCTCCGACCCGGCCAGCGGGGTCATCGTCGCGTTGCCGCCGCACACCGGGGCGGTGACGCTGTCGTTCGACCTTCACAATCGCCACACGTACTCGGAGGAGCAAGTCCGCAGCAAGCGCGCGTACCATCGCTACACGGCTTCAATCGGCGTGTTCGCGCTCGACAACACCCTGCTCGGGCGCGCCGTCGTCCAGAGCGAGTTCCGGACCGCCGCTGACCTGGTGGACCGCGTGCTTGGCGGGAGCGGTCCCGGCGGGTTGAAGGCGGTTGCCCCGACAGGCACCGAGTCCGTCGTCATGACGATCGAAGAGATGGCCGAGAGCGTGGCCATCGTCGGCGAGACGCTGTCCGTCGTCCGGCTCGACGGGAAAGACGACTTCAAGACGGCGGGCCGTCCGATCGCCGTGATCAGCAACGTGATGCTGGAGTATCGTCCGGGGCCTCCGCCGCGCCCGGCGCGTGGTCGTTGACGCGCCAGTCCTCGCCCCGGGAACACAATCAGCTGTAGGAGATGACCCGCACCTTCGTGCCTTTGCGGGGCGCCTGCTCCGCCTGTTCCTTCTCTTCGGACACTTCTTCCAGCTTGTCGACGAGCGCGGCAAATCCGCATCGATCGGGATCGAAAATGCCCCATTCGTCCTGGACGGGCCCTTTGTCTTGACGGCGGGGCTTTGCCGCTGCGGCTTTGTTGCCCTTCTTGGATTTCCCGCGCTTGGCGCGCGGTGCGTCCTTGGTGCCGCGGCCCTCGCCAGACCGAGTCTCGCTCGCGTGACCGAGGGGCTCTTCCGAAGGCGACGGCCTGGCAACACGCGGCGCGAGCGGTGCGAGCAGCTTCGATTCCAGTTCCTGCAGGTCCGGCTCCACCGTGAGCTCGTAGACTTCCGACGCCTCGCCCTCAGGTTCAGCCAGACGTCCAACGTCGACGGCCGGTTCCCGCGGCTGCACAGTGGCCGCCTCGCCGTCGATCAGTTCCGCGTTGCCGGTCGAATCGACACCGAACGCCGCCGCCGGCTCCGCAGGCGGCGCCTCGATCGCAGGCATCGACTCGCTTGCAGGCGTCGCCTCGATTGGAATCGTCTCTCGGAGCCCCAGTATTCCCTGGCTGGCGACCTTGACCGGGATCGGGGCCTCGGCCTTGGCTGGAGCCATCGTCTCGGTCGGCTTTTCCACGACCGGAGGCTTCGGCTTCGCGGGCGCGTCCCACGCCGCTCGAATCGCGGCCAGCGCTGACCGGAATGAGGCCGTCAGCTTGGGGGCGTGCTTCTCCGCCACCGGCGGGGGTGACTCCGGCGGGGCAGCAGGTGGATCCGGAATCGCGGCGGCGACCACCGGCGCTATCGGCTCCGGGGCTGGCGCCGCCTCGATATCCTCGATCGAGGGAACATCCGGCAGCGGCACGCTCGTCGCTTCCGGCTCCGGCGGCGCGGCGACAATCGGCTCGGCCACGAGTGGCTCCGCGGCCATTGGTTCCGCGACGATCTCTTCCGCGGCTATTGGTTCTGCGACGATCTCTTCCGCGGCCATTGGTTCCGCGACAAGTGGTTCCGGCACGGTCGGCTCAGCGACGATCGGCGCCCGGACGATCGACTCCAGGACGATCGGCGCCCGGACGATCGGCTCCGGGACGATCGGCGCCTGAACGATCGGCTCCGGGACGATCGGCTCGGCAGCCATCGACCGGAGGTACTCAGTCGGATCCGTCGTTGCTTCGACTCCTGTGAACAGCGACAACGGCGCCCGTACGACTGGCTCATCCGGATCGGGAGACGAAGCCGGAGTCGGATCTTCGACGATCGCCGAGATCGCGGCCGGCTCCTCCTCGATGGGTGTATACGCCGTCGCGTCGAAGGCGGGCACCGCGGGAGGCTCAGCCTCCGGCACAATCAACGGCGGCGGGGCCTCGATCGCCGGCTCGGGAACATAGATATCGGCTGCGGGCGCGTCGGCCGCCTGGAGTTCTTCCGGCGTAGTCGTTTCCCCGCCTTCGAAAGAAGGGTAGGGCGAGTCGCCCTCAACCGAACTGAACGCAGGCACGCTCTCGATGGGGTTGTACAGCGGCGCCGGCGAATCCGCCTCTACACTGCCTGCGTCGGCCTGCCAGGCCAGCGGATCCCACTTCTCCTCAGCCTCGACGACCGGGCTGGGGCCCGGCGTTGTCGACCAGTCATCTCCGGGTAAAACGGATTCGGGCAGACCGCCCTGTGCCTGATTCTCGTCGGCGTTCTGCTTTTCCTCCGCCGCCCGAGTCAGGTACTGGGTGATCTCATCGGCGAAAACCTTCGGATCGCATCCCTCGAGCGTATGGGTTTCTTTCGCTCGGCCGAACAGCGAGAACCCGCCCCGTTTCGACTTCTTCGTGGACGTGCTCAGCACCGGGATACGCAGCGACTGGACGTGAGCGCCCGCCGAGCCCAGGTCGCGAAGGTACTCGTCGAGCACGCCGTCGTCGAACGGCGACATCAGCGGCGACGTCAGGACGAGATCCGGAATACGGTCGTTGAGCGCCAGGAGTCCCTCGCCGACCTCCGCGGCCTGGACCAGGTCGACGTTGAGGCGCTTGATTAACGCCGTGATCTGTGCGGCCTGGTGGTGATCGGCAACGATGGCGAGGATCAGTGGCATGTCGTGGGCGTCCGCCCGTCAGGTTCGGACCATGAACAATACGAGCACCGTCGCCGCCACCGCGAAGATCACCAGGGGCGCGTGCTCGACGCTCTGATCCCGCAGCGCGATAAACATGACGCGGGACACCTCACCGATTCGATCCCCGGCGTTGATAATCTGGGCGGAGTTCGGGGGAGCGCTCAGCGCGGCCCCAAGACGCTCGCGCATACGGTCGTCGACCGACACGAGACCGACGAGCAGCACGACGAGTGCACCCACTGAGATCAGCGCGTCGTTGATTACACGTCGCATCGTTCTATTTCCTTGATGGCGACACTCCGTCGGCAAAGCGTACGCAAGCGTCGTTCCGGATTCGTTCGTGGGCCTCAAGAAGCTGTCACTGTTCGAGTTGAAGTGCGCAGCAGGGGGGCTGAAACGCTCGCGATTCACAGAATTCGTGGGTCGATTTACACATCCGCCGTGCACGCGCGAGCTGACGCCGCGCTGACGCCGATGACGCGGTGTGCAGTCTCGTCCTGTGTGTCGATCCCGCGTGCGCTTCGTGTCGATCCGGGACACGCCGCTGGAGCCACGGAATCGACCGGTTCGTTACGAACCTGACGACTCGAACGTCGTGCCGCGGGCCGCCGCGGGCGGCCAGTCCGCCGTCCGGCACGACCTCCAAGTCGCTGCCGCATCAGCTACTTCGACTCGAATGGACGGTTATCAGTGGCTGGCCTGGCATGCCCGTTGCGCAATGACCCGTGTGGTCGCGGTCATGCCCCCTCGAAGTGGCCGCTTTCGGAACATTGGCGTGTGCGATCGGGAAACCACCGATCGAACCAAGGAAGGGATGTCATGAACTTCATTGCTCGTTTGCGTGCGCTGCTTCGCGACACTTCTGGTCAGGACTTGCTGGAATACGCGCTCCTCGTTGCGCTGATTGCACTGGTGTGCGTGGCGGTCATCACGTCGACCGGCACGGGCGTCCAGACGATCTTCCAGCGCATTTCGACGGCACTGACGACGGCGGCGCCGGCTCCGTAAGTGGCTGGTAGTCAGCAGATCGAGTTGCTAAAGGAAGGGATGTCATGAACTTCATTGCTCGTTTGCGTGCCCTGCTGCGCGGAACGTCAGGTCAGGACCTCCTGGAGTACGCACTCCTCGTGGCGCTGATTGCGCTGGTGTGCGTGGCGGTCATCACGTCAACCGGCACGAGTGTTCAGTCGATCTTTCAGGCCATCTCGACTGCCCTGACGACTGCGGCGCCGGCTCCGTAACAAGGGCCTGCACTCAGCTGACCAACGGGAGGGCGGACCTTCGGGTCCGCCCTCTTCTAATCGTCGACGCGGTTCGGAAGGGTTCGGTTACACAACAGAGCACGACGAACATGATGCGACAGGCAGCCAACACACTCGTGACGTGGTCGATTCTGGCGGACGAGTCCGGCCAGGACTTGCTCGAGTACGCATTACTCGTCGCACTGATCGCGCTCGTTGCCGTCGGCGCGGTGACGGCGGTGGGCACCAATATCAACGGCGTGTTCTGGACATACATCTCAGGAGTGATCGGTGCTGTCAGCCCCTGAAATCCTCGCGCTCACGATCGTCGGCACGGGCACCGGGCTCGCCGCCGTCATCGATCTGCGCACTCGGCGCATCCCGAATGCCCTGACTGCGGCGCTGGCCGTGATCGGCATCGGCATCGCGGCGGCCAAGCTCGGGCCGATTGGTCTGGGCGGCGCCCTGCTGGGGTGCGCGCTAGGGCTCGCCTTCATGCTGCCGGGACACTTCTTCGGCGCAACAGGCGCGGGCGACGTAAAGCTCTTTGCGGCGGCCGGGGCCCTGCTGGGCCCGGCCACGACCGTTCAGGCGTTTCTCTACACCGCAATCGTCGGAGGCATTCTGGCCGTGGCGATTGCCATGCGGCGCCGGCGTCTCGGGCGCACGCTTGGCGCGACAGCTCGCCTGGTCACCGACGGATCCGCCGGTGCCGCGGCGATTGAATCTCCCGAGGCTGATAACCGCTTCGCCTACGCGCCGGCGATTGCCGTCGGCGTCGTGATGGCGGCGCTGCTGTGAAGGCGAGGGACGAACACGTGCAGACACGACTTCGACGGATGCGTCAGGAACGGGGCGCGGCGCTTCTCGAGATGGCGCTCACGCTGCCGCTGTTGCTCCTCGTCTGCGTCGGCATCCTCGAGTTCGGCCGCGCGTACCAGACGTGGCAGGTGATGACCAATGCCGCCCGCGAAGGCGCGCGGATTGCCGTGCTGCCGGGCACCACGAACACCGACGTGACCAACCGCGTGCAGACCTACTTGACCAACGGCCAGCTGCCGAACGCCGCGTCCGCGACGGTGAACATCGACAGGACCCAGACGATCTCGATCGGCACCAGTACGGCCCCCGCTGCACAGGTAACCGTGAACTACCCGTTCGATTTCATCGTGCTCGACCCGATCGCCAGGCTGGCGACAGGTCAGGGGAGCGCCACACCCTCGACGTTGAACATGGTCGCCCAGGCCTTGATGCGTACTGAATAGGAAACAGGGAGCTTGCTGCTTATGGCTCGCATGCGCGTATTTATCGTCCTTGCCCTGGCAATCGCCGCCGGCGGCACCTTCGCGTTCGGCACGTATCGATACGTGCAGAACGTGCAACCGACCACGGTCGGCGTGCCGACGTCCGGGGTGGTCGTCGCCGCAGCCGATCTGCAGCTCGGCGCCGAGCTCCGCAGCGAGGACCTGCGCGTCATCCAGTGGCCGACCGGCGCCCAGCCCGCCGGGGCGTTCTCGACGCCGGCCGAGCTCGTCGGCCGCGGCCTCGTTCAACCGATCGCGATGAACGAGCCGTTCCTGCCGAGCAAGCTGGCGCCGAAAGAAGCCGGCGCCGGATTGCCGCCGGTGATTGCCCCAGGGTTCCGCGCGTTGTCGGTCCGGGTCAACGACGTGGTGGGCGTGGCTGGCTACGTGCTGCCGGGCACGCGCGTCGACGTCGTGGCGACCGTCAATCCGACGCAGCAGCCGACCGACGTCACGTCGAAGGTGATTCTGACCAACGTGCTCGTGCTCGCCGCCGGCACCAAGATCGAGCGCGACGTCGAAGGCAACAAGCCGATTGCGGTCAGCGTGGTCACGCTTCTGGTCAATCCGGATGCGGCCGAGAAGCTGACGCTTGCCAGCACCGAAGGAAAGATTCAGCTGGCGCTTCGCAACCCCATGGATCAAACGGCTCCGGCGACGCCGGGCATCAGGCCCGCCGCGCTGCTCGGTGCGTCGGCCGCTGCGCCCGTCCGCCGGGTCGCGACCAGCGCCGCTCCCCGTACGGAGAGCCGACCGGCACCAGCGTTTCCGACGGTTGAAATCATCCGGGGCGACAAACGGGCACAAGAAGTTGTGGCCCAGGAGTAGCGAGATGCGTATCACATCGCAGACGGCACGGATCGCCTCGTTGGGCGTCCACATGTTCATCATCGGCGTGTTCGGCACCCACCTGGCGCTCGCGCAGGTGCCGGGGGCCCGACCCGAGGGGACCGTCGCGGCCGCGATGCGGCCCGGCTCGGCGCCAGCCGCCGAGAACGAGAGCCCGCGGGCAGTGCAGCTGCTCGTCGGACGCTCGACGCTGGTTGACGTCGGCTCGCCGATCGCGCGCGTGTCGCTGACGAGCGCCGACGTGGCGGACGCGCTCGTGACCGGCCCCACCCAGCTGCTCGTGCACGGCAAACTGCCGGGCGCGATCTCGATGTTCGTGTGGGATCGCAGCGGCGCCATCACACGGTACGAAATCGCCGTGCAGCGCGACCTCGACCGCCTGAACACCCAGGTGAGTCAGCTGTTCCCCGGTGAACGCATCCAGGTCCACAGCAACGGCAAGAGCGTCGTGCTTTCGGGACTGGTGTCGAGCAAGGACGTCGCCGACAAGGCTGTTGCCGTCGCCGCCGGCTACGTCGACAACAAGGCTGACGTCGTGACGCTCCTGCAGATCCAGCCGGGACAGCGCAGCAACCAGGTGCTGCTGCGCGTGCGGTTCGCAGAGGTCAGCCGGACCGCGATGTCGGAATGGGGCATGTCCATCTTCACCAGCGCGACCGGCGTCAACAACACGATCGGCCGGTCGACGACGCAGCAGTTCGCGGCGCCCGGCTACCAGGATCTCGCGTGGACCAAGGCGGGCTCCGGCTTCGGAGACGACGTGACGAGCGCGTCAGGAAAGCTCGTGTTCAGCGACTTCCTGAACATCTTCCTGTTGAACCAGCAGTACGACCTTGGCATCCTGATCAAGGCGCTCCAGCAGCGCGGGCTCTTCCAGAGCCTGGCCGAGCCGAACCTCATTGCCGAGAGCGGTAAGGAGGCGAGCTTCCTGGCGGGCGGCGAGTTCCCGATTCCGGTGGCGCAGGGCTCGGCGGCCAACATGGCCGTGTCGGTCCAGTTCAAGGAGTTCGGCATCCGCCTGAACTTCACGCCGACGGTGAGCGGCGATCGCGTGCACCTGAAGGTCAAGCCCGAAGTCAGCACGCTGGACTACGGAAATGCCGTGGTGCTGAACGGCTTCCGCATTCCCGCCCTGTCCACGCGGCGGACCGAGACCGAGATCGAGCTGAACAACCGGCAGACGTTCGCGATCGCGGGCCTCATGAACAACCAGGTGTCGCAGACGATGCAGAAGATTCCGGGCCTCGGGGACATCCCGATCCTCGGCTATCTGTTCAAGAGCAAGGCCGCGCAGCGGGACCAGTCCGAGCTCGTGGTGATGATCACCCCGGAGATCCTGCCGAACAACTCGCCGGGCGTGACCCCGTCGCTGCCGAACTATCCGGAGCAGTTCCTGCCGCCGCTCTCTTCGGAGAAGGCGCGTCCGGCACCTGCGCCGGCGTTCACGACGGGCACGCGCTCGCAGGCGAGCGCTCCGGCGGCAGCGCCCGCCGCGGCGAACGCGCGCAACGACATCGAGCGCGCGCAGGATCGGGCGCAGCAGGCGCTCGAAGGTGGGACGTCACAGCCCGTGGCCGCCCAGCCGATCACCTCGGCCCCGGTGGTTGCGGCGCAGGCTCCGGTGCAGGCCGTCGCTCCGCTGGCGGCGCAGCCCGTTGTCCCGCAGCCCCAGGCCAGAGCGGAACAGTCCGAGGATCAGCGGCAGCTCGACGAGGCCGCGCGCGAACAAGCCGAGCGCGATGCCAAGGCTGCCGAGAAGGCGCGGAAGGACGCCGCGAAGCTCGCGCGAGAGCAGGCCGAGCGCGATGCCGTCGCGGCCAGAGAGCAGGCCAAGCGTGATGCGCAGGCGGCCAGGGAGCAGGCCAAGCGCGATGAGGCCGCCGCGAAGGAACAGGCCAAGCGGGACGCCGTGGCTGCCAGGGAGAAGGCGAAGGCCGACCAGCTCGCCCAGGAAGAAGCGAAGCGGCAGGCAGAGGTTGCCAGGCGTGAGGCCGCGCGCGAGCAGGAGCGTCAGCAGGCCATCGAGGCGGCGGCCGAGCGGCTGCGCGCGGCCGAGGCTGAATACCAGGCCGAGCTGGCTCGTCGGTCCACACGGTAAGCGCGGCGTCCGGAGAAAGGGAGCACGTTATGCGAATCCGTCTTCGCCAGCTGCGGCGGGACGAGCGCGGCATGTCGTTCGTGTTCGTCGGGCTCGGCTTCATGGCGTTTTTTGCGGCCACGACGCTAGCGATCGACGTCGGCATGTTCATGACCGCCCGCTCGCAGGCGCAGAACGCCGCCGATGCGGGCGCCCTCGCCGGCGCGACGGCCCTTGTCTTTAACGACTTCAACGACCGAACCCCGGGGGGGCCGGCCGTTCAGAGCGCCATCAACACGGCGATGGCGAATGCCGTCATGGGAAGCGCCGCGTCCGTGCAGCCTGGCGACGTGACGTTTCCGCTCGGGCCGACCGGTGCGAATGACCGGGTGAAGGTCGAGGTCTTCCGCACGTCGACTCGCAGCAATCCCGTCACGACCCTGATCGGCCCGATCTTCGGCATCAACAACGTGGACATCTGGGCCACGGCGACCGCCGAGGCGGCTCCCGCCAACGCGATGACGTGTGTCAAGCCGTTCACGATCCCCGACCGGTGGGAGGAGAACTCCGTTCCGCCGAACAACACCTTCGACAGGTATGACAACCACGGAAATGTTCTGCCGAATGCCGACGTCTACTACCCGCCCACGTCCCCTCAGTACATGGGGTGGAACGCGGAAAACGACAAGGGCACCACGATGACGATCCGGGCGGGCACCGGCAACAACATCGAGCCGTCGTTCTACTTCTCGTGGAAGATGCCCGGCGCGAGCATCGGCGCCAATTTCTACGAGGAGAACATCACCGGTTGCAACCCGACGGTGATCAGCCGTCCCTACACGATGACGCAGGAACCGGGCAACATGATGGGCCCGACGACGACGGGCATCGACGATCTCATCGCGCAGGATCCCAACGCGTACTACGACTCGGCCGCAGGCAAGGTGGTCAGCTCCATGAGTCCGAGCCCGCGCGTGTTTCCTATTCCGATGTTCGATCCCGATCAGTATCAGGCCGGGATTACGAACGGGCGAAACGCGACCCTCGAGATGGTGAACTGGGTCGGCTTCTTCCTGCTGCGCCGGTCCGGGAACAACGTCGAAGGGATCATTGTCCCGATTACGGGCGTCATCGATCCGAACGCGGGACCCGCGCCTGCGGGTTCGTTTCCCAAGGCTATCCGATTGGTGCAATAGACCATGGCCCGACTCACAGGCTCCCTCTACACCCCCGACGAGACGTTTCGAACCGACGTCGCCACGATGCTGCGGCTCACCGCGGTGCAGGTGTCGCTCGGCGACGATCGAGCGCCGCGCCAGGGCGGCGCGCCCGACATCGT
>DASTDQ010000498.1:0-18683 GCA_035710305.1 Vicinamibacterales bacterium
CTGGATCGATATCGGCACCCCTGAGAAGTACACACAGGTGCACCACGACATCATGGACGGCCGGTTCCTGGCCCCGCCGTTCGCGGACCCGTCAGCGTCGCGAACGGCGATTTCGGCCGACGCGCGGATCGAGGACGGCGCGACGATTGTCGGCCCCGTGTTCATCGACGACGGCGTGCTGGTCAAGGCGGGCGCGCGGGTGGGTCCCTACGCCGTGCTGGGGCGTCAGACACAGGTCGAGGAGGACGCGGTCGTCGAGCGGGCAATCCTGTGGCCCAACTGCCGCGTGGGCAGCCGGGCGTCGGTCGCCGACGCGACACTCGGGCGCCAGTGCCACGTGGGGCGGAATGTCTCGCTCAACGGGGGCGCCGTTCTGGGCGACAAGACGACGTTGACGGACTTTACGAGGGCGTGAAACGAAAAGGGGGTCGGGAGTCATTTAATGAGGACAATTAAATGACTCCCGACCCCATTTAATTGCATGCGCATCCACCCAGGCATCTTCAAGGCGTACGACATTCGCGGGCTGTACCCCGGCGAGATCGACGAGACGATCGCGCACCAGATCGGCAGGGGTTTCGTGGCGTACCTCTCGGCCGGGCGCGTTGGTGTGTCGCGGGACATGCGTGTCTCGTCGCCCGCCATCGCCGCGGCCTTCATCGACGGGGCCCGCGAGCAGGGAGCATCCGTCGTGGACTACGGCATGCTCCCGACCGACGTGCTCTACTTCGCCACGGTGACCGACCGCCTCGACGGGGGCGCGCAGATCACCGCGTCTCACAACCCCAAGCAGTACAACGGCGTCAAGATGGTTCGCGCCGAGGCGCTCCCGCTCAGCGGCGACGCGGGCATCGGCGACATCCGAGACATGATCGCCAACGACCGGCTTCCTGCGCCGCGCGCGTCCAGGGGCTCCCTGGCCAGCCGCGAGCCGTTGCCGCAGTACGTGGACAAAGTGTTCTCGTTCATCGAGCCGGCCATCATCAAACCGTTCAACGTGGTGCTCGACGCGGGAAGCGGCATGGCGGGGCTCGTCGCGCCGATGCTCTTCGACCGCCTCCCCTGCCGGACGACGCGCCTGTGCTTCGACGTGGACGGGACCTTTCCCAATCACGAGGCGAACCCGCTGATCGAGGAGAACCGCCGGGACATCACCGCCGAAGTCGTCCGCCAGGGCGCCGACATCGGCATCGCCTGGGACGGCGACGCCGATCGCTGCTTCTTCATCGACGGCAGCGGCGAGTTCATCTCGGGCGACTTCGTGACGGCGCTGCTCGCCGAGGCCTTCCTGCTGAAGCACCCGGGCGCCACCGTCATCTACGACCTTCGCGCGAGTCATGCCGTCCGCGATACCGTCGCCGCACACAAGGGAAAGGCGCTGATGAACCGAGTCGGCCATGCGTTCATCAAGCAGCGGATGCGGCAGGAAGACGGCATTTTCGCGGGCGAAGTCACTGGACACTACTACTTCCGCGACTTCTATTACGCCGACAACGGTTTCATACCCGCGCTGCTCATCCTGGAACTCATGTCGAAGAAGAACATGCCGCTGCGGGATCTGCTCCGCCCGTACCGCGAGCGCTACTTCATCTCGGGTGAGATCAACACCACTCTTCGAAGCGTCGAAGACGCGCCGAAGAAGCTGGCGGCGATCGAGGCGCGCTACCGTGACGCCACCCTCTCCCGGATGGACGGCCTGTCAGTGGACTACGCCGACTGGCACTTCAACATCCGGGCGTCCAACACGGAGCCGCTGCTGCGACTGAACCTCGAGGCAAAGACGCCGGAGATGATGGAACGGAAGCGCGACGAAGTGCTGGAACTCATTCGAGCGTAGTTTTGACTTACAATTGAGTGGACCGAAGCGGGAGTAGTTCAGCGGTAGAACGCGAGCTTCCCAAGCTCGATGTCGCGGGTTCGATCCCCGTCTCCCGCTCCATCCTTCGCTCATGAACGCAGGCGAAGGATGCCCACCGTAGCGCAATGCGCGAAGGTGGGCCTACTCACTGCCCGAACGAGCTTCGGACGGCAAGCCAACCTTCGCTCATGAGGACGTAGTGTCCGGCTTCAGCCGGACCGTGATCCGCGCTTGGTCCGCCTGAAGGCGGACACTACTTGAACGACACACCCACCGCAACCGCAAACGCCATTGACGCCGGCGTCTCCGATCCCGCCTCTCCGCCCTTGGCCAGCCAGTGAAAGCGGGCGTCGAACCCGACGCCGACGTGAGGACCGAGAAACCACCGCGCGCCGCCGCCGAGACTCGTCGCGCGGACGCTCTGGGACGAACCGGGATCCACGGTCACGCGCGCAGTCCCCACGCCGCCGCTCAGATAACTCCAGCCGTCCGACGTACCGAAGTTGAACGAGACCTGCGGCGCAATCGTTCTGAGGGTGGTGCTGACGTCGTCGGTCGCGCCGCGTGCGATCATGACGTCCGCACCGAACCCGAGCCGGGCAGCTCCGATCCGAAACGCGTAGACATGGCCGCCGAGGGTTGCCCCGAAGCCACGCCCGGGTACCGCCTCCCCCGCCGACAGCGACGGAAAGTACACCGGGTCGGTCGGCACGCCGCTCATCGCCCCGCGCACGTCCACCACGTACGGGCCCGGCGGGCCGGGATTGAGCGCCTGCGCATCTGCACCGCCCGGATGAAGCGTGACGGACCACATCGCGATCAGCAGGACGGCCGGGCGGCAACGTGCCATCGCAGCGTGTCAGTAGGAAGACGTTGACCTGCCCGGCGCGCCGCCGCGGGACTGCTGGACAATGCGGACGCCCGCGCTGGCGCCGATGCGCGTGGCGCCGGCCGCCACCATCGCCTTCAGCGCATCCAGGTCCCGTACGCCGCCGGCCGCTTTCACGCCGAGCTCCTCGCCGACGGTTCGGCGCATCAGCGCCACGTCCGCCGCCGTCGCGCCACCCGGGCCGAAGCCCGTCGAGGTCTTCACGTAATCGGCGCCGGCGGCCTTCGCCAGCGTGCACGCGGCGACCTTCTCGTCGTCGGTCAGCAGCGCCGCCTCGATGATGACCTTGCTCAGCGCCCCGCCCTCCCGGCACGCCGATGTCACCGCCTCGATGTCCCGCCCGACCAGGGGCAGGTCGCCGGACTTGAGGGCGCCGACGTTGACGACCATGTCGATCTCGCGAGCCCCGTCGAAGATCGCCCGCCGCGTCTCGTACTGCTTCGTGTCAGGTGTCGTAGCGCCGAGCGGAAACCCCACGACCGAGCAGACGGCGACCTGGCTCCCGCGAAGCAGGCTCGCGCACAGCGCCACCCACGTGGGGTTCACGCAGACGCTGGCAAAGCCATACTCTGACGCTTCGCGGCACAGCGCCTCGATCTCCTTCCTCGTCGCGTCGGGCTTCAGCAGCGTGTGGTCGATCATTCCCGCCACGCCGCCTGCGCCGCCACCGGCGGCGTGGAGGCCGAGACGCGTGGCCCCGGCCTCGACCACAGGAGCCACCCGGCTGGGGCAGCACTCGTAGATCACCGAGTGACACGCGCACCGCGACGGAGCCGACACGGCGCCCGAGGCCGTCAGCTCCTCGACGATGATCTGGATGAGCCGCTCGAGATCGACGGGTGGCATCAGCGCCGCGGATGGCGTTCGAGGTCCCGAATCTTGGCCAGCCGCCTGATGTAGCGCGCCTCGCGCATGGGAGTCCCGAGAAAGGTGTCCACGATGGCGATCGCCTCGTCCCCGTTCACCAGCGCCGAGCCCAGCGCCAGGACATTGGCGCCGTTGTGCTCACGGGCATATCGGGCGAGCGTCGTGTTCGAACACATCGCCGCGCGGGCGCCCGGCACCTTGTTGGCTGCTATGGTCGACCCGAGACCGGCGCCGTCGATCACGATCGCCGCGTCGGCCTCGCCGCGTGCGACCGCCAGAGCCGCCGCCGCGGCGGTGTCGGGATAATCGACGGGCTCGGTGGCGTTCGTGCCGAGGTCGTGCGCCGCGAGGCCCTTCCCGCGCAGGTGCCGGACGATCGCCGATTTCAGCGCCAGCGACGTGTGATCGCCCGCAATCGCCACCGTACGGATGGCGGAGGCCGGAGCCAGGTCCGCGGCGTCGGGATCGATGCCGTCGCGAACGACTGTGATGCGGCGCGCCTTGAGCGTGTCGAGCGCGAGGGGCGTGACGTGGCCACCGGCGACGAGAACGACCGTGCTGCCGTAGTCGAGCGCGCGCGCGTCCGCCTCGGTGATCATCTGAAAACGCTTCACGTTCGGGGCGCTATGTTACCCTTGCGCGCACGACCGCTCAAGGCATGCAGACGCTGATCACCGAGGCACAACTCCGCGAGCGAGTCCGCGCGCTCGCGCTCGACATCTCACGCGACCATCCGGACGGCGTTCACCTGGTATCGGTCCTGAAGGGCGCCTTCATGTTCCTTGCCGATCTCGTGCGCGCCATGCCGGGCGAGGTCACGCTCGATTTCATGGCGCTTTCGAGCTACGGCAATCGCCAGACCACGTCGGGAGAAGTGAGGCTCCTCAAGGATCTCGATGCCGGCCTCGAGGATCGCTCGGTGGTCATCGTCGAGGACATCGTCGATACCGGGCTGACGCTCGCCTACCTGCAGGAGATCCTCCGCGCGCGCACGCCCCGAAGCTTGAGAACGGCCTGCCTGCTCAACAAACCGTCGCGGCGGCAGACCAGCGTCGTCGTGGACTATGTCGGCTTCACGATTGATGACGAGTTCGTCGTGGGGTATGGGCTCGATTCGAGAGAACGGTATCGCAACCTGCCCTACATCGCCGTCGTCAACGAGTGAACGCGGTTTTCTCGCCTGCTGCCGCCCGGCGGCTTCATCGCGGCTTCACCGCCGCCTTGACCTTTTCTCCCCACGACCGCGCGTCGTCCAGGACGGCGGCTACGTTCATCGTCAGCACCTTGCGGTTCCGCATCAGGACGCGGCCATTGACGATGCTGTTCTGCACGTCGTCGCCGTGCGCGGCGTACACCAGGTGCGAGATCGGGTCGTAGACGGGCGTGAGGCGGGCGCGGGCCAGCGACACCGTCACCAGATCGGCCCGCTTGCCCGGTTCGAGCGAGCCGATGCGTCCGCCCATGCCGAGCGCGTGCGCGCCGCGAATGGTCGCGAGCTCGAGCACGGTTTTCGCCGTGAGCACGGACGGGTCCACCGTCGTGTGCTTGTGCAGCAGCGCGGCCACGCGCATGGCGTCGAACATGTCGAGGTCGTTGTTGCTGGCCGCGCCGTCGGTGCCCAGGCCGACCGACACGCCGGCGCGGAGATAGGCAGGGACCGGCGCCGTGCCGCTTGCCAGCTTCATGTTGCTCTCGGGGTTGTGCGCCACTCCGACGTCATGGGTCTTCAATATCTTGATGTCGTCGTCCGACACCCAGACGCCATGCGCGGCCACGACGCCCGAGCTCAGGAACCCCAGGCTCTCCAGGTACGCCACGGGTGACGCCGCGCGCCGCTCTTTCGCGACCCTCGCGTCTTCGGTCGTTTCCGCGAGATGAATGAGCGTCGGGACGTTATAACGCTTCGAGAGCTCGCGCGCGGCTCGAAGCGTGGGGCCGTCGAGCGTGTACATCGAATGAGGCGCCACTGCCGGCGTGATCAGCGCGTCGCTCCTGAAGGCCTTGATGAACTCTTCTGCCCGCGCGAGGCCATCGGCCGGCGTCTTGGCGTCGGCCACCGGGAACTGGATGATCGTCTGGCCGAGGACGCCTCGCAGCCCTGCCGCCCGCGTTTCCCTCGCGACCTCCTCTTCGAAGTAGTACATGTCGGCGAAGGTCGTCGTGCCGGACTCGATCATCTCCAGCGCGGCCAGCTTCGTGCCGGCGCGTACAAACTCGGGCGAGACCGTCCGCGCCTCCGCGGGGAAGATGTAGTTGTTCAGCCACTCGGCCAGCGGCAGGTCGTCGGCCAGGCCGCGATAGAGCACCATGGCCGCGTGGGTATGCGTGTTGACGAGGCCCGGCAGCACGACCTGCCCCGACGCATCGATCGTCTCGCGGCCGCGGAACTGCCGTGCGATGGCCTCGACCGAATCGACGGCCACGATGTCGGCGCCGTCGATCGCCACGGCGCCGTTGCCCACGATGCGGCCGGCCGCGTCCACCGTCACGACCGTACCGCCGGTCACGACGAGGGCGACCTCCCGCTGCGCGTTCTGAGCCGAGACGACGACCAGCGCAGCCACCGCGAGGGCGGCAGCCACGGAAAGCCGGGGGGCCATAGGGGGATTTTAGTACTATTTCAAGGTGCCCCTTCACACGATTGATCACCCGCTCGTGCACGACGCCCTGATGGAGCTGCGGAACGTCAATACGGCCCCGCCCGCCTTCAGGAGGGCCGCCACGCGCATCAGTTTGCTGATGGCTGCCGAGGCGCTCCGGAGCCTTCCGACAGTGCGAGCCACGGTCACGACACCCCTCGGGCCGGCTGAAGGGCGCGTCGTGCAGGCCGATGTTGTCGTCGTTCCTGTGCTGAGGGCGGGACTCAGCATGCTGGAGCCGGTGCTCCAGCTGATTCCGTCGGCTCGCGTCGGCCACATCGGGCTGCGCCGGGACGAGGAGACAGCGGTGGCCGAGCGGTACTATTCCAAGCTGCCCCCCGGAATCGGTGACAGCATCGTGCTGATGATCGACCCTATGCTCGCCACCGGCGGCAGCTCCTCGGCCGCGATCGATTTGGTCAAGGCGGCCGGCGCCAGGTCCATTTCTCTGGCGTGCGTCATCTCGGCGCCCGAGGGAGTCGCCCAACTGCTCGCGCGGCACCCCGACGTCTCCATTTTCACGCCCGTCGTCGATCGCGAGCTCAACGCGCGCAAGTTCATCGTTCCCGGGCTCGGCGACTTCGGCGACCGGCTGTACGGGACCGAGGGCTAGCTTCGCGGTCCTTGGGCCTTGGTTCTTGGTCCTTGGTCCGTACTTAGCTCTTTGTCCGTTCTTGGTCCTTGGTACTTGGTCCGTCGTGAACACGTCTGACCAGGACGGATCACGGACTCACGACCAAGGACGGACCGGGGACCAAAGGACGGACCAAGCGCCAAGAACTAAGGACCAAAGGACCATGTTCGGGTTAGACTCAGATTCTGGTCGGGCGCGTGGCTCAGCGGTAGAGCATTCGCTTCACACGCGAGGGGTCGGTGGTTCGATTCCACCCGCGCCCACCAACCTTCGCTCACGCTTGTTAACGAGAGCGTGAGCTACGGTTGGCGAGCGCAACCTTCACGCGAAGGTGGACCGCGAAGGGCGTTTACACCACGACAGCCGAAGCCCTACCGCCCGGGCGGCACGTGCAACGCCACCAGCTGGCCGCCTGCCACGAGCTCGGGATCGCCGATGTTGTATGGCGCCTGAACGGTAAGCAGGAACCAGCCCGCTCCAAGAATGTCGCTGACGTCAATGATGCCGGACGACTCCTCGTCACGGGTCAGGAACCCTGGTGAACCCAGGATGAAGCGCTCGGGGTCGTGTCTCGCGACCGCCGTCAGAGCATCGGTCTCGATCGTGTAGCGCCAAATCAATGCCAGATGGTCGGGAGCGACCCCCGGAACTCCCGGATCTTCCTGGAGGAGAATCCGGCCGCGGCGGGTGATCGTCAGGTTGTCGAACATGTGGTGGCCCTCCGTACCATCCAGGATCAGCGTGATCGTGCCGCCGAGCTCCGGGACCGCGCCGTCGTCGAAGCGCAGGCGCCAAAGCCGGCTCGGACCCGTGTAGGTCGCTGTCGTCACGAAGTAGAAGTCGTTCAGGTTGGATGGATCCCAGGCGCCATCCTCCGGACGCAGAAACGCAGTGACCCCATTGGCCACGCTCATTGATTCGATCGCGGCGCCCGTCGTGCCGGAGACATTGCCGAATGGGTACAGCGTGAAACGCGTGCCGTCGGGAATCTGCGTGCCGGCGGTCTCAAACGCGACTCCGTCGACCTGAATGCCAAACAGCTGGCCATGCGACAGCCCCGCCGCCTCGATGGGATTCGCCGAACCCACTTTCTCGCCGACATAGACGTACACCTGTCCGGCAACCGACCCCGAGCTGTCGTCGAGACCGGCGACAACCGTTCGCGTTCCGGTACCCGGCCGTGCCAGCAGGTTCTCCCAGGACGCCTTTCCGAGGGCCGGCAGCTCGTAGCTGGTTCCGTCCATCAGGTGCGCGAAGGCGCGGCCTTCCTGGCCTGGACTCACCTCTTCGCCATTGAGGAACATCCGACCCGCGTATCCGAGTCCGCTCGCGGCATCATGCAGGGCCGAGATCGGCGGCAGATCAGCGGAACAGAGGCGTGACATCGCCACGCCAGTCGCGGGGGCATTCCATGACCCGGTCGCCACATTCCAGGTGGCCACCTCCTGAATCAGGTCACTCCCGTGGAGCACGGCGAGATCGCCTTTGCGGATGGTCCATCTGGACACGAAAGCGCCTTTCGCGCCGTGTGCCCGCGGGACCCCCAAGGCTGCTGAGATCTCGTGGTTCACCAGCAAGGTAAACGTCCCGTCGCCGTTGTCGAACGCGCCGAGCCCGTCGGGGATGCCAACGAGACGGTACCCGCCGACCGCATCGCCGACCGTGAGAATCGCCGCGCTTACCACACCGGGCTCCGCACGAAGGACGTACGGAGACGCCGAGCTGCTCGGACCGGTGATCGCTTGCGCCGACACCAGGACGCCGGTGCCCGCAACAAACACACCGACTGCCAACGACCGAGTATGTGTAGACATGGGCCGCTCCTTTCAATTGTCAAGCGTGTGAGTGCCGCGCGGCTGTTCTGTGACTGAGTGCGTTAACGGAGGGAGAACTGGCTCACATGCAGGGACGGGAGGCCAGGCCGGAGTTCGAGGGATGGCGCGAGCGACGGTTGGCAAGGCCCAGATATGCAAAGAGGGCAGTCCGAAGACTGCCCTCCCTGTTGCCTCGAGCGTTGGCGCAGAGCGCCGGCTACGAGGGCTTCTTGAGCTCCGCCACCAGCGCCTGGATCATCGACGCGTACTGCTCGTCGTTCGTCGTGAACACCTTCTTGTAGTCGTCCTCAGAAAGCTTGCCCCGCTCGCCGTTGAAGGCCACACTGCCCGCCGCGGTGTCGACCGTGTCGAATGGCTCGTTCGTCTCGCGCTTGAATCTCAGGCCGTTGGCGCCGAGGTCCATGACGAACATCTTCGACGCCTGTTCCGACGCGCTGGACAGATCGGCGTAGACCTCTTGGTACTCTCTCTTGGCTATGAGCGAGTCGAGCCGCGCCGGCACCGAGTACTTGGCCGCAATGACCAGAAGCTGACTGCCGGCGATGTAGAGTGCCGCAACATACCTTTCCGGCCCGTGCTTGGCGGCGATCGCATCCAGCTTCAGCTGGTCGAGCGCCTGCGTCAGCTCGCGCACGACAGCCGCCGATTTGGATTCCTGAGCGACGAGCGCTGGCGAAGCGAGCAGCAGGTACACCGGAACCACAAGGCCCACGCCGCGAGCAGCAGTCATCATGGTGTCCCCCCGCTGGAAAGCTGCGCGAGTTTACCCACGCGACGCCACGCCGGTCAACGAAGATCAGCCGATGAACGACGCCGAATCGTCGTCGGCGCCCGGGTCGGGAACGGCCACCGGAACGCGTCCCGATGCGGGCGGCTGCCGGCGGGAGCGTGCCCGGAGGTCGCTGAACGCCGTGAAGATGGTCTTGACGGCCTGGAAGATCGCCATGCCGTCGCGCGCCGGCCCGAGGATGGTCTGCTGGACGACGGCCATGGTCTCTTCGACCCGCCTCGAGGCGTCGTTCAGCAGGCGTTCCGCCCGCTCGACCTGTGCCGTCGCGATCGCCGCCGCGCGCGCCGCGTCGGCCGACATCGCCTGGACGTTGGCGACGATCGGCCGGACGTCCTGCTCGAGCTTGCTCACGGTCTCCCCGAGCCGCCGTGCCGCCCGGGCGGCAAACACCGCCGCCAGCACCTGGAGCACCGCCATGGCGAGGACCGCCACGGCAATCAGGCCCAGGAAGAACTCGGTCAGGCTCACGCGTCCTGCCCGGTCTCGCGCGTCGCCTGGAACTGCTCGCGCGCGCGGTCGAACGCCGTGGTGAGGTTCTCGCGCTGCTTGCTGATCATCTCGCGGCTCTGTCGCGCCGCTTCAGCCGCGCGGTCGCGCCCCTCGCGCGCACGCTGCCCCAGAAACTCACGAGTCTCTTCTCCCGTTGCCGGGGCGAAGAGCAAGGCCACGGCCGCGCCCGCAATCGCGCCGGCGACAAACGCGAGGAACATGCCCCCGCCGCTTCCCTGCTGTGACATGACTCAACTCCTGTAGATTCGCCGTCTCAGAACAGGCTCACTTTGACGTTGAGGTACTTCTTCGGGTCTCGACGGATGTCGATGACCAATCCCCGAAGTTCCGCCATCGTCTCCGTAATATTGTCATACAACTTCTTGTCGCGCAGCAGCTGCCCGGCCGTGCCTTCGCCCTGCTGAAGTCCACCCACCAGCTTGTCCAGCCGGTCCGACAGCGAATTGAAACGGTCGTACAGCTGCGCATCGGTGACGAGCTTCCCTGCCGTGCCTTCACCGCGATTGATCCTGCCGGTGATGGCGTCGAGGTTGGCTGTCGTCGAGGTCAGCGACCGGCTGAGCGCGTCGTTGCTCAGGAGCTGTCCGAGCGAGCCCTCCCCAGCGCGAATGCGCGCCGTCACGGCCTGCAGATTGTCGAGCGAGGCCTCGAGCGCCTTCGCGGCCGCGGGATCGCTGGCCAGACGGCCCAGTGTTCCTCGTCCCTTGTTGATGCCGCTCGCGACGTCCTCGGCGGAGCTCACGAGCGCGGTGAGCTCCTGGTAGAGCCTGTCGTCGGTCATCAACTGCCCCATCGTGCCGCGACCGGCCCGGATGCTGCTGACGAGCGCCGTGGCCTCCTCCATGGCGACGCCCGCTTGCGTGGCGACATCGCCAATCGTTCCCATGGCGCGCCCGGACGGCACGTATCCCCATTCGGGAATGGGCTGACCGGTGCTCGAGGCCGTGATGTCGAGTGCCGCTTCGCCCAGGAGCGACACCGACCCCAACGTGGCGATCGAGGCCGTCGTGATGCGTGACTGGTTGCCCCGTCCCACTTCCATCAGGACTTCCACGCGGTCGCCGGTGAAGGCGATCCCGGTCACCGAACCGATCTCGACGCCGGCAAGCCGGACCGGCGCGCCCTCCTTGAGGCCCGGGATGCTGTCAAACACGGTCTTCAGCCCGACGCGCTGCCAGAAGAAGCCGCCCTCGCCACCGATCATGAAGATCATGATGACCGACAGGATGACGGCCAGGACGGACACGACGCCGATCTTGAGCTCGGCCCAGGCGAGTGAACGTGTGCGGGGCATAGGTCACTCCTCACGAAAGAAACGTCTTGAGGTAGGAATCGTGCGTGGCGCGAAGCTCGCTGGCATTGCCTTCGAACGCCACTCGTCCGTTCCTCAACATGATGAATTCCGCCTCATCGGCTTTCTGCTCGTCCGCCGCGACGATGCGAACGCGGCTGCCATCTCTGATCGCTTCGTGCGTCGCGATGTAGAAAGCGTCGCGCAGCTGGTGCGTGACGATGATCGAGGTCACCCTCTCGAGGTCGCGCAGCTTGATGATCTCCTCGTCCACCGTGATGGCAGTGATGGGATCGAGCCCGGTGGTGGCTTCATCGTAAAGGATGATGCCCGGCTTGGCCGCCATCGCGCGCGCGATCGCGACGCGTCGCCGCTGACCACCGGACAACTCGGACGGCATGTTGTCGATGTAGTCGGCGAGTCCGATGAAGCCGAGCACCTGCTCGACGCGCCGCCTCACATCGCCGGGTGGCGTGCCCGATTCCTCGTAGAGCTTGTAGCCGACGTTTTCCGCGACGCTCAGCGAATCGAAGAGCGCGCCCTCCTGGAACACCATCCCGATATCGGCGCGTACCCGCATCAAGTCCCGTTCGCTCATCGTATCCGTACGCTCGCCACGGACCCGGATGATGCCGCCGTCCGGCTTCCAGAAGCCGAGAATCAGCTTCAGAATCGTCGACTTTCCCGATCCGCTGGCGCCCAGAATGATCTTCGTATGGCCGGGCAGCAGCGTGAAGCTCACGTCCTGAAGCACGACCGACTCGTCGAATGACAACGACACCCGTGCGAGCTCGATCGCAGGACTCTCGACGAGCTGAACTCCCGTCGGTTGCCGGTCTTCGGTCGGTTGTCGGTCCATTCGTCGGTCTTCGGTTTCCGGTCTAGTACAACAACGTGATCAGTAGTCGCGTAAGGAAGAAGTCCACGGCGATCACCGCTACTGACGACGCCACGACCGCGTTGGTCGTGGAGCGGCCGACGCCCTGAGTTCCACCTTTCGTACGCAGACCGACGTGGCATCCAATCGTCGTGATGACGTAGCCCAGACAGAAGGGCTTGATGAGCCCCATCCACGCGTCCGGGAGGGCCAACACATCGACGATGGAGGTCCAATAGAGACTGGAGGCCACGCGGAGCTGAAATACGGCAATGAACCATCCGCCGAGGATCCCGAGGGCATCGGCGAGGACGGTGAGCACCGGCGCCATGAACAGGCCGGCCAGCACCCGGGGCACGACCAGCTTCCGCACGGGGTCGGTGCCGAGCGCCCTCAGCGCGTTGATCTGGTCGGTCACGACCATCGACCCGAGTTCGGCGGCGATGCCCGAGCCGATGCGGCCGGCCAGCATCAGTCCGGTCAAGACCGGGCCCAATTCCCGGATCATCGATGCGCTGACCAGCTGGCCCACGAACGGCCGCGCGCCGAAGTTGTCGAGCGTGATTCCGGTCTGCAGCGCCAGCACCGCGCCGGTGAAGAAGCCGGTCAGCACGACGACCGTCAGCGAGCCGATCCCGATCTGATCGAACTGCTCCACGACGTCGCGCGCGTAGAAGGGACGCGAAACGGCGGCCTGCAGCGCGGCCGCCTGCAGGCGTACGTACTCTTGAACCTCGAGGACCCCGCCCTTCAGCCATGTCGTCAGGATGTCCAGCACTACCGGCCCGCCGTGATGCCGGAGAAGCCGAGGTCGCGCGTGCGCAGTGCCTTCAGCCGGTCGCGCAGGGCCGCCGCGCGTTCGAAATCGAGGTTGGCTGCCGCTGCCCGCATGTCCTTTTCGAGACGCGTGATCTCGGCGTCGAGCTCGGCCTGGGTCCGGAACGTCTCCTGCGGAGTCTCGGCGGGGGTCATGTAGTCACGCTCGTACACACTCGCCATGACGTCGTCGATCTGACGAACGACCGACTCCGGCGTGATCCCGTTCGCCTCGTTGTAGGCGCCTTGCAGCGCGCGACGCCTCTCGGTCTCGGCGATGGCCAACCGCATGGATGCCGTCATGGTGTCAGCGTACATGATGACGCGGCCGTTGACGTTTCTGGCAGCGCGGCCCGAGGTCTGAATGAGCGACCCAGCGGAGCGGAGGAAGCCCTCTTTGTCCGCATCGAGGATGGCGACCAGGGACACTTCCGGCAGGTCGAGACCCTCGCGCAGCAGGTTGATGCCGACGAGCACGTCGAACGCACCGCGCCGCAGATCGCGCAGGATCTCGACCCGCTCCAGCGTGTCGATGTCCGAGTGCAGGTAGCGGACCTTGACGCCGAGCTCCTGGTAGTAGGTCGTCAGGTCCTCGGCCATGCGCTTGGTGAGCGTGGTGACGAGCACCCGCTCCTTCCGTGCCGCACGGTCGCGGATCTCTCCGAGCAGATCGTCCACCTGCCCGCGAACCGGCCTGACCTCGATCGGCGGGTCCATCAAGCCGGTCGGCCGTATGACCTGCTCCACGACCACTCCGAGCGACCTGGACAGCTCGTAGGGCCCCGGCGTCGCGGATACGAAGACGACCTGCTTCACCCGCTGCTCCCACTCCTCGAAGTTGAGCGGCCGGTTGTCGAGCGCTGACGGCAAGCGAAAGCCGTAGGCGACCAGCACTTCCTTCCGCGAGCGATCGCCCTGATACATCCCGCGAATCTGCGGCACGGTCTGGTGGCTCTCGTCGACGATCACCAGCGCGTCGTCCGGAAGATAGTCGAGCAGCGTCGGCGGCGGAGCGCCCGGCGGCCGGCCGGTCAAATGGCGGGCGTAATTCTCGATGCCGTGGCAATAGCCGATCTCGCGGATCATCTCCAGGTCGAACATCGTCCGCTGGTGCAGCCGCTGCGCCTCGAGGAGCTTGCCCTCGGACTCGAGCAGCGAGCGCCGCTCGGCCAGCTCCGCCTTGATCGTCTCGACGGCCTGCTTCGTACGATCGCGCGAGGTGACGAAGTGCGACTTGGGGTACACCGCGACCTTGTCGAGCCGTCGAATGACCTTCCCGGTCAGCGGGTCGAACCAGGCGAGCTCGTCCACCTCGTCGCCGAACAACCCGATTCTCAAGGCGTGCTCTTCGTAGGAAGGCACCACCTCGACGATGTCGCCGCGCACGCGGAACGTGCCGCGACCGAACTCGGTGTCGTTGCGCTCGTACTGGATCTCGACCAGCTTGCGCAGGATCTGGTCGCGCTCGATGCGCTGTCCGAGCTCGAGAGGCAGGAGCAGGCCGTAGTAGGCCTCGGGCGAGCCCAGGCCGTAGATGCACGACACGCTTGCCACGATGATGACGTCGCGTCGCTCGAACAGCGATCGGGTGGCCGACAGCCGCATCCGATCGATCTCGTCGTTGATCGTCGCTTCCTTTTCGATGTACGAGTCGGTCGCAGGAACGTACGCCTCCGGCTGGTAGTAGTCGTAATAGCTCACGAAGTACTCGACGGCGTTCTCGGGGAAGAACCGCCTGAACTCCTGGAAGAGCTGTGCCGCCAGCGTCTTGTTGTGCGCCATCACCAGCGTCGGCCGGTGCACCTGCGCGAGTACCTGCGCCATCGTGAAGGTCTTGCCCGAGCCCGTTACGCCCAGCAACACCTGGTGCGTGTCGCCCCGGTTCAGCCCCTCGACGAGCTCGGGCACCGCATGGACCTGGTCGCCTCGAACCTCGAAGTCGCTGACGAGCCTGAAGCGGTCGTGAACGGAAGGCATGTGCGTCGTCGTACGGAGCAGGCAGCCGGCAGCCGCTAGTTCGGCCGGTACGGCGCGAAGTAGCCCCGTCTCGCCTGAATCCGGGTACCCTTCGCAACCGACCGCGGCACGCGGATTTCGACCTTGCGCCAGCGTCCGTCCGCCGCCGTGTTGGTAGAGACGTACCCCAGTGTGTACTGCGCTTGCACCTGCGCGACGATGGTGTCGTAGGCTTCGTCCACCTGCTTGACCGAGGAGGGAAAGAAGGCGCTGCCTCCGCTCTCGGACGCAATCTGGGTCAAGCGCAGGCGCTGCTCGGTGCGGGCGCTGTTCGGCTGACTCTGCAGGAATCCGATCGAGTACACCGTCACGTCCGACGCGCGAATCAGGGTGATCACGTCCCCGAAGCGGATCGCGCTGCGCGTGTCGCCGCCATCGGTGAAGACCACGAGCACCTTCCGGCCCGGGAGCCGGGACGCGCCGTCCAGGTACACGCCCAGCGCGTCGTACATCGCCGTGAAGCCTTCCGGCTCGCGGGAGCGGATGCGTTCGACCAGCCGGGGAAAATCTTGCTGTGTGAACCGGGTCACGCGGACCTCGGTGTCGAAGTCCACGTACGTGATGTCCTTGGCATGCTTCATCACGTTCAGGAACCGGATGGCTGCCGTTCGCGACAGCCTGATGTCGTCGGTCATGCTGCCGCTCGTGTCGAACATCAGCCCGATGTGCAGCTCGGGACCTTCTTCCAGATCGTCGCCACGCGCGAAATGCTGGATGACCTGCTTCTCACCGTCTTCGTAGATCTCGAAATCCTCGCGGCCCAGACTTGACAGGAACTCCCCGCGCCCGTCGGTGACGGTGGCGGCAAGGCTCACGATCTCGGCGTCGGCCCGGAAGACGGGCTGCTGGGCGACGGCGGCCGTCGTGGACACAATGGCCATCACCCCAATCCGGACGGCCCATCCGCTCATGGCGACATGATAGCTGGTTGGCGAGCGCTCGCCGTAGGAGCACGCCGGGCGGCTGCCGGCAGGCTGCCGGCGGCTGGGCGTATAATGGTGGTTTGTCGCCTATGTCTAGGGTGCTGGCGCAGGTTACCGGCGCGGCATGAGGTGCCTCGCCGCCTGCCAAACGGAGTTGGCCATCAGGATGCTCGACGAGATCCTGCTCCCCAACTTCGAGGTCGAGTTCCTGGTCGAGAGCAAGCCGCTGGCGCGGCGCCTGCACGATAGCGGTCTCAACATCACGTGCGGGGACCTGAAGCGAACCGACACCTACCTCAAAGCCGATCTCTCGCCGGGCACGTGCGTCGTCGTCGAGGACAACGGGCGGAAGAGCCTCCGCAAGGTCCTGCAGGCCATCATGGACGCCGGAGGGACGCTCGTCTACGCGCTGGGGGTGGGGACGTCGCACACGCGGGAGCGGGAGGAAGAGCTCAAAGGGCAGTTTCCCGAGCTCAACTACCTTCCCCTCTCCGAGCTCTTTGGAGGCCAGCTTCTCACCGAGTTCGGCCGGTCCCTCACACGCCTCAAGGTTCAGCAGTATCAGCGCTTCTTCAGCGACGCCGATCGCGTCCTGATCATTCTGCACAACGATCCCGATCCCGACGCCCTGGCCAGCGGGCTGGCCCTGCGTAACGTCCTGCACCGCAACCGGCAGACGGCCGTCATCGCCGCGATCGAGGGGGTGACGCGTCCCGAGAACCAGCGGATGATGAACCTGCTCGACATTCACGTCGAGATCATCACCCCCGACCAGGTCGGCGAGTTCGACCGCGTCGCCATGGTTGACGTGCAGCCTCACTACTTCGGCGGCCTCATCGACCGCGTCGATCTCGTCATCGATCACCATCCCGAGCAGCCGGGCTACACGTCGGTCTACAAGGACATTCGCGTGGACTACGGCTCGACCTCGACCATCCTGAGCGAGCACCTCCGCGCCATCGACGCCAACATCTCGGAGCGCGTGGCCACGGCCATGCTCTACGCCATCAAGTCCGACACGCTGTTCTTCAACCGTCAGGCCAATCGCGTGGACATCGACGCGTTCTCGTATCTCTACCCGCTGGCCGACGCGACGCTGATCCGCAAGATGGAAGGCGCCGAAATCACGATGGAGCGCCTCGAGTACGTGCTCAGGGCGAAGCAGAACGGCCGCATGACGGAACAGGTCTTCTGCGCGTTCCTCGGCACGACGCCGCGCGAGGACTTCATCCCCTACGTCGCCGACTTCTACCTGCAGCTCGAGAACGTCCAGTGGACCATCGTCGCCGGCATCGTCAACGGGTCCATCGTGATGTCGGTGCGCAACGTCGGGTACTCGCGCAACGCAGGTGAGTTCGTCCGCAAGTACTTCCAGGAGATCGGAAACGCCGGCGGCCACAGAGCGATGGCCAAGGCCGTCGTGCCGCTGCGGGCGTTCCAGGAAAAGTTCGGGATCCTTCAGGCCGACGAGTACACCGAACGCATCCTCGCGCTGGCGCTCGAGTTCCTGCACGAGCACCAGCCCGCGGACAAGAAGCTCGTCAAAGCCTGAACACTCCCCCGGTTCACACTTCTCGCTTCTCACTTCTCGGTTCGCGTTTCCGCCTCCGCCAAGGCTACGGCGGGACCTCGCCGAAGCGCTTCGCGCGAAGGCGGGCACTTTCAGGTTCGTGTTCTATCATGGAGACCGCATGGCCACGATCCTGCAGCGCCTTCCCGTCGGTGAACGGGTAGGCATCGCATTCTCCGGCGGCCTCGACACGAGCGCCGCGCTCCACTGGATGCGCGCGAAGGGCGCGATCCCCTACGCCTACACCGCGAACCTGGGGCAGCCGGACGAACGGGACTACGACGAGATTCCGCGGAAGGCGCTTCAGTACGGCGCGGAGAAATCGCGTCTCGTGGACTGTCGCGCGCAGCTCGTCGCCGAAGGGCTGGCGGCGTTGCAGTGCGGCGCCTTCCACATCTCCACGGCCGGTGTCCCGTACTTCAACACGACCCCGATCGGACGAGCGGTGACCGGCACGATGCTCGTGCTCGCCATGAAGAGCGACGACGTGCACATCTGGGGCGACGGGAGCACATACAAAGGGAACGACATCGAACGCTTCTACCGCTACGGACTGCTGGCCAACCCGTCGCTGCGTGTCTACAAACCGTGGCTCGACCAGGCCTTCATCGACGAGCTCGGCGGACGCAAGGAGATGTCGCAGTACATGGAGCGCGCCGGACTGGCGTACCGGATGAGCACCGAGAAGGCCTACTCCACCGATTCGAACATGCTGGGCGCCACGCACGAGGCGAAAGATCTCGAGTACCTCCACCGCGGCATCGCCATCGTCGAGCCGATCATGGGCGTCGCGTTCTGGCGGGAGGATCTGCCGATCAGGCCAGAACAGGTAACGATCGGCTTCGAAGAAGGCCTGCCGGTGTCGCTCAACGGCCAGCGCTTCGCCGATCGGGTGACGATGGTTGACGAAGCCAACCGGATCGGCGGCCGCCACGGCATCGGCATGAGCGACCAGATCGAGAACCGCATCATCGAGGCCAAGAGCCGCGGCATCTACGAAGCCCCGGGCATGGCGCTGCTGTTTGCTGCCTACGAACGGCTGCTGACCGGCATCCACAACGAGGACACGATCGAGCTGTACCGGGACAACGGCCGCCGCCTCGGGCGGCTGCTCTACCAGGGCCGCTGGTTCGATCCGCAGTCGATGATGCTGCGCGCGGCGCAGGGA
>DASTDQ010000499.1:0-7480 GCA_035710305.1 Vicinamibacterales bacterium
GTCGCGCCGCGCGCCCGGAACGCATCGACAGCCGTCTTCATGTTTGCGACGACCAGCCCGAAATGCGTGAGGCCTGCGGGCTGCTTCTCGTTCGCCTGCTGCAGCTCGACGAACGTGTCGCGGCTGGCCTGCATGTAGATCGCCGTCGGCTGCCCCTGGGGATTGCTGTTGCGGAACGCCTCGCGGAATCCCAGCTTCTCGGTGTAGAAGGCCGCCGCCGCAGGAATGTCCGGCACGGCCAGGCCGACGTGGTTCAAGCCGACGATGCCGGGGTTCTGGGTCTGGGCGACGCCGGTCTGGATCGCGGCGCCAACCATGAGCCCGGCGATGAACAGGACGAAACCTTTCATGATGTGCTCCTTCTGAATCTCAATCGGACATCACCGATCAACGATGTTCTCCCGCGGCGACGGCGGCTCGGGCTCGGGCTTCGAGAAGCTCCACGACTTCAGGATGGTCATCTGGTTGTCGCAGTACGAGTCGAGCAGCTCCGTGTCCGCCTGAAGCAGGAGCGGGATCGTATTCGTCCACGGCTTCACGTAGGCCTTCGGATCGTCGATCGTGACGGTGATCGCCAGGTGGCCGAGGTCCGCGCGCTTCCATCGTTCGGTGACCTTCAGCGCATCGCTGTTCGGGTAGGACAGGTTGGCGCTGAGCCACCCGAGATCGCGGAAGCCGATGCTCTCGACGACGAACGTGTCGCCCTCCCACCGGCCGACGGAGTATCCGAGCCACGCGGGTTCGGTCTCGCTCAGTTTCGGCAGCGGGCGGCCGTCGGTGAAGATCTGGCGGAACGTGTTGCCGACGAACGATTCGTGCAGCACGATCGTGAGCGACGGCGTGTGCACGATCTTGAACGGGCTGCGCGTGTAGACGCGCGGCACCCCGAGCGGCAGGCAGTAGCCGTACGGATCATCCACGTGATTCCGGTCGCGGCGGACCTTCTGCACACCGGCCGCCCACGGCGTCAACTGGATCTCTCCAGGCTTCAGGCCCCGGCCGAGATCGTGGAAGTAGGTCATGTTTCCCACGTCCCAGATCCCCGAGAAATCCGGGCGCCCGTCCGGGAGCTTTGGCGCCGGCGCGGCGAGATTCGGCTTGCCATCGGGCGTCCGGGGAATGCCTTGCGTTGGATGGTTCACCCATTGCGCGCCAATCGTCACGGTCAGCAACACGGCCAGGCTCAACGTGGCAAGTCCCGTGCGTCTCATTTCGCTCCTCCACGGGTCCGGCTAAAGCCGGACACTACGTACCAAGGTCCGGCTGAAGCCGGACACTACGTACATCTACGCGGTCGCGTGTGCGCTCTTCCTCGCGCGCCCACCCCGTGCACGCAGCCAGTCGCCGAGGCTCCACGCCCCCGGACCGGCCGCGCACATGAACAGAAACAGGTAACAGAACAGAATCGACGCTTCCATGCCCGGCTGCTGGAAACTCTGCCAGAACCCGCGCGGCGCCCACGTCCTGAAATAGGCGACCGCCATCTCTCCCGACAGCACGAAGGCGACGGGACGCGTGAACAGCCCGAGCACAATCAGCGGTCCGCCGATCGTTTCGAGCCAGCCGGCAAGGCCCCGGATCGTCATGATGTCGCGATCGATCCGCCCGCCGCCGACGCCGAAGAACTTTTCCAGGCCGTGCATGAGGAACAGCACGCCGGCGGCGATGCGCAGCAGGCCGAGCGCCTGCGGGGCCCACGTCGCGTCCGCCGCTGCCTCACCCTTGGGATCGCGCAGCCGATCGAGGCTCCACGCGCCGCCACCGGCCGCGGCCAGGTACAGGAAAAAGAAGGCGTTCAGCAGAACGGGATCGCCGCCGTTGCGGTGCGGGAACGGACCTCGCTGGAGCGGGCCGACGACATACAGGACGAGGTACATCGCCGCGAGCACGAGGGCGATCCGCCTCGTGAACAGACCCGCCATGATCAGCACGCCCGCGGGAAGAGCCACGAGCTCGAGGATCCCCGCGTACGACAGCATCGCCGCATTGCTCGCCTCGGGGTAGGCAAACACCTGCTCCATGCCGTGCCGAAGCAGGAGGAACCCGAAGACGATGCGAGCGAGGCTCTGCAGACGGGGTGTCATTTCCCCATGTTCTTCTTGTATTCCTGCGCCTCGGTCGCCGAGCAGATCATCTCCATGAGATCGACGTTGGACGGGATCAGCCTCAGCGGCAGCCCTTTCCGCGCCACCCACGGCTTGGTGTACGCGGTCGGGTCGTCGATCGTGACGGTGAGCTCCATCGTGCCCATGTTCACGCGGCGGTAGCGCTCCTCCACACGCATGTCGTTGCTGTGCGGATTGCCGGCGTTGTCGAGCCACGTCTTCTCGTCCATCCCGATCGTCTCGACGACGAACGTGAAGTCGTCCTCCCAGCGGCCGATCGAATAGCCGTACCACCGGGGGTCGGGATCCTTCGGAAGCGCGCGGCCGTCGGTCCAGATCGTCCGGAACCGCTTCTCGAACATGTAGAGCATCAGCACCTGGTTGGGTGTGTGCACGACCTGAAACGGCCTCAGCTCGAACAGCAGGTTGCGCGGGAACCCGGCCGGATCGCACATCGTGGACAGCGGATCGTTGATCTCTCCGATCAGCGCCGCTCGAGGTCCGTCGCCCGGCCGGTAAGCACTGACCTTCTTTTCGCCCCAGGCGGTCAGGGCCGACGTCGGCGACCCACGTGGCGCGATACCGGCGCCGCCCGCGTCCCACGTGCCGGTCATGTCGCGCTTGGGCGCAGGCCCGGTCTGCGGAGGCTGCTCGTTGCCGATCATGCCGTGGCTGTTCCAGACCTGCGCGTTGGCGACCTGGAAGAACGCCAGCCCGGCCGCCCACGCAACCGCCACGACCATCAACCGCTTCAGCATGTTCGGTCCCTCAACGTGAACACTCGACCACGGATCTACTGCGGGGGCCGCGGGGCGGGCGCCTGCGATCCGAGCTTCTGGCCGTTTGGCAGCACCACGCCTCTAATACGACCGACAGGTGCCCCGCTCTTGACCGGCTGCAAGGTGACGGTCACGACGTCGCCGACCTTGAAGGAGGTCCGTGCCCAGCCGCTCCTGGACATGTCGGTCGGATTGCCCGTCTCCACGACCCAGTTGCGGACCGTGCCGGTCTCGTCCTTCGCGTCGAACTTCAGGAAACAATGCGGGTTGGCCCAGATCCACTCCGTCACGGTTCCCTGAAGCGTGAGCGTCTTTGTCGTGTCGAACGTCGCTCCGCCGTGATGAGCGGTGGCCGGAGCCGCGACGATGGCTGCCGCCGCAACGATCACACCGACGCCGGGCCACGTTTTCTTCACAATCACCCTCCGCCCTTCTTCATGGTCGCCGTGCGTACGTAGTGTCCGGCTTCAGCCGGACCGCTTCGGTCTATCAGCCACCAATCTTAACGAATTCCTCGTGCGAGCCGACGGCCCCGTGAATCCCCACGTGCCGGGTCACGTCCAGCTTCAGGCGGCGGACGGTCTCGGCCAGCGCTCGAATGGAGGCGTTCGCAACGGGCGCGGCCGCGCCCGCCGCGGGCGGCGAATACAGGTCCGCGTTGATCAGGATCTTCTCAGCCGGCAGGTACGCCACGAGCATCCCCTGCACGTGGTCGAGGCCGGTCACGTGGTGCAGTTCCAGGGTTCGCACCTTGTCGGTCAGCACGTGCCGGTCGGTCACCGTCTCGATGCGCATGGGCCTGCGGCTGGTCATGTACATCGGATAGAACAGCGCGAGCCGGTCCGGCTGCAGCGTCCGCGGCGCGGGGTAGAACATCACCTGCTGATAGAAGTCGCGATTCCCCTGGTGCGTGACGATCGAGGTGCCCTGGGACAGATACGTCCTGAGCCCGCTGGAGTGGTCGAAGTGGTGATGCGTGTTGACCACGTACCGGATGGGCTTCTTCGGCAGGAGCTTGGTGACCGCGTCGATGACGGCGAGCGATCGGTCCTCGTTCAGCGGCGCTTCGACGACCGCGACCCAGTCGGCGAATTCAACGGCAACGCTGTGATGGGAGCCGCCGGCAATCCTCCACACGCCCTCGGCGATCTTGTCGGTCTCGACGGTGACGGGGGGAACCGTGGCCTTCCGCACGGCATCCGGCACGGCGATCGCCGGCACGGCGACGTTCGCCTGGACGCTCGTCACGCGAATCTCCTGGATGTTGTGCGCGGGGTTGAGCACCGGGTCGCCCTGATGCACGTGGAGGAGCGTCGGGAACTTGAGTCCGTTGAAGTCCTTGTACTCCGTGTAGCGCATCTCGTACAGCATGTCGCCGTACACCGGATTGGGAATCCACGTCGTCACGAGCTCGACCATGTTCTGGTCGTTGATCGTTCCGTTCACCTTGTACTTCCCGAGCGCCGTGAAGGAGACGATCGTGACCTTCCTTCCGTCGCCGGCGAGCCCGTCGTTCGAGGTGCCCATGATGGCCAGCGTGTGCGTCCTCGGGTTGGCGGCCATGGCCGCCTTGAGGAATCCATGAGGGGTCAGCATGATCTCGAGCTGGCGCAGCTCGTTGACCGGAGTCCCGTCCAGGTACGGCCGCGTCTGCGCAGCCGCCGTCTCGCCCTGCAGGTTCCATGCGTAGGTGCCCGACAGGAGCTGGACGATCCGCTGTTCGCCCTGAAGAGGCGTGCCGCCGCCGCCCTGCGGCTTGAAGGTGCCCTGCCGCCGCGTGTACTCGTCGCGCAGCGACCGGGCATCGTAGTCGATCGTGCGGGTGTAGCTGGGCACCTCGAAGCGGGGCCAGTCGCCTGTCGTCGTGCTGAAGCTCTGCCCCACTGCCGCCGTCCACCCCGAGCCTGAATACTGAATCGTCTTGAGGTTCGCCATGCCCATCGCCTTGGACGCCGCCTGCAGCACGCTCCGCGCGTCCTGGGCCTGCCCGTCGCCGATGGCCAGCGCCAGAAGAGCCGCGATTACGAGTAGCCTTCGAGCCATATACCCTCCGGTCGAGAGCCGTTACATAACGCGCCTGCAGTCGAACGTCAACTCATAACTGGGCTTCCGACTCTGGTCGTCGGCCCAGGCTAACTCATCGCCGCCCCGCCTGATGTGTCCTTCCGCGCGGCGGGTCGCGGCGCCCGGCCACGGGCATCTCCGGCGCCTGCCTGACGGTCCATCGGCGCTCCGCCGTCGCGATCGCTTGCCGCCCTCGCTCCTCCCCCGCGCCTCAGGCGCCTGCGATGCCAGTGGCGAGCTTTCGCGCGACGGGCTTGCGACACGCCGTCGCGTCAGGACACATCAGACGTGCCGGCTATCCAGCTCGAACGCCGTCGGCACGCCTGCCTGTAGGCATGGACGGCGCCTGCGCAAACGCCCCGCGCCGCGAAGCAGGAAATCGGCTGGCGCGAGGGTTCCGCGGCGAGTCCGGTGTCCGCGTTCTGGTTGTTGCGAGTGACCACGGGCGTTTCGTGCCGCGTAACAGACGTCGTCTGGAATTAGCTCCTACTCGCCGCGGCAACGACAGGACGACGAGCAGAAGCTGATTTCCGGCGAGCAGCGCCGGCGCCGCCAGACCGACAGGCAGGCGTGGCGACGGATTCTCGAGGAGCAATCATCGCCCCAGCGCGGGCGCTCACGAAGGCGCTGCGAGTCGTAATGGGAGTCAGGAGTTGCGCTAACATCTGCTTCCACCGAAACCAGCTCCGATTCGCAGTAGGAGGACCCATGGCTGGACGTCTCAAAGTGTTCGTCCTTGGATTTGTCGCCGCTCTGGCGGTTTCGTATCTCGTCGACAGCCAGAGCGTATCCGGCCAGACACCGGGCCCGACGCGGTTCGCCGCCGTGCCTGGCGAGAAGGGCGGGCAGGACATCTTCGGCGCCTACGACGTGGTCGCCGACTGGCCGAAGGATCTCTCGACGATCCCCGGACACGAAGGATGGACCTTCGGCGCCGGGCAGAGCGTGTTCGCGGAGAGCCCGAACCGCATCTTCGTCCTTCAGCGCGGGGAGCTGCCCGCACTGGGTCGGCCGAAGACGATCAGTCTCCCTCAGCTCGGACCCAATCTTCAGTTCCCAATCGGCCGGCTGCCGTGGCGCGATGCGACGACGGCCAGCCCGCCCGGAAACGGCGGCACGGGCCAGACGGCCGAAGACGGCGTCCAGGCCTGGGAGAAGGGCAGCGGGGGCAGAAAGCTCGGCGTGGACGCGCGCTGGGAACACACGATCATGATCTTCGACGGGCAGGGAACGCTCGTGGACTCGTGGAACCAGTGGGACTCGATGCTGCAGCGGCCGCACTTTGTCGCCATCAGCCCCTACGACCCGCAGAAGCACGTCTGGATCGTGGACGACCACAAGCACGTCGTGCACAAGTTCACCAACGACGGCAAGACCAAGGTGCAGACGATCGGCACCTACGGCATGCCGGGCGACGACGCGACGCACTTCAACCGGCCGACCTTCATGGACTGGTTCCCCGACGGCAGCTTCATCGTGGCCGACGGCTACAACGGCACGCGCGTCGTCAAGTTCGACAAGGACGGCAAGTACCTGACGGCGTGGGGCCAGCGCGGCGTCGCCGGCAAGGAGACGCGGCCCGGCTACTTCAACAACGTGCACGGGGTGGCCGTCGATCCGAAGACGCGGCGCGTGGTCGTGAACGATCGCGGCAACCGGCGCGCCCAGGTGTTCGACGAGAACGGCAAATTCCTGCACGAGTGGTCGTTTGGCGCTCCTCCCGCGGACATTCACCTGTTCCACATCTACAGCGACGGCTACCTGTGGGCGGCCGACCGCGGGACGAGCAGGATCCTCAAGTACGACCTCGACGGGAATTTCATGTACTCGTGGGGCACGTGGGGCGATTTCCCCGGCGGCATGTGGGGCGTGCACGGCATGAGCGTCGACCAGGACGGCAACTTCTACGTCGCCGAGGTGGACAACGGCGGCGCACAGAAGTACCGGCCGCGCAAGGGCGCGAACCCGGCCATGCTGGTTGGCAAGCCGCTGCGCGTGGCGTGGAAATGAAAACCGTGCAATCGGCATTTGCCGATTCTTGATCTTTGATTGTTGAATCGTTGGTGATTGGCGATTGTTGATTGGAGATTTATTGCGCGAATCAGCAATGAATCAACAATCAACAATCTGAAATCAACAATGAATCACCAATCAGAAATCCCACAATCAACAATGGCCCTGTCCACCCCTCACTATTTCAAGATCGGGATGCCTTGAACTGACGGCGGCGCGGGGCGTGACTGCACGAACGCGTAGATGTTCGTCAGGTCGGCGTCGGACACGACCTTGACGGTGTAGGGCGGCATCTGACCAGTCGGCTGCCGGACGTAACGGCTGAATGCGGCAAACGCGATCGGGCGCGGTCCAAGGCGGGGCCCGGTGGCACTCGATCCTTGTGCCTCGTAGCCGTGACACTGGTAGCAGCCGTAGCTGACGTACAGCTTCTTCCCTGCTTCGGCATTCCCGGCCGGCGCCGCCGCGGGTTGCGGCGACGACGTCTGCGCCGCGCCAAGCGCCGCCGATGCAAGTAAC
>DASTDQ010000500.1:0-3227 GCA_035710305.1 Vicinamibacterales bacterium
GCTCGACCACTCGCTCATCCTGTACGGGAGCGGCATGAGCGAGAGCAACACGCACCTGCGTCTCGACGTGCCGACGCTGCTCGTCGGCGGCGACGGCGGCCGGCTGAAAGGCGGCCGGCACATCAAGGCCGCGCCCGAGACGCCGCTCGCCAATTTCATGCTGGGCCTTGGACACCGGTTCGGCGCCGAGATGGATCGCTTCGGCCTGAGCACGGCCGCCATGGACGTCTAGGGTTAGCGTGTTACGAGCCACGGAGTCACGGAGACACGGAGCTCGATTAGCCAATTCTTCGTGGCTCCGTGCCTCCGTGTCTCCGTGGTTCGTTGCGCTTGTGACTCCGTGGCTCGTCGCATTTCTGTGGTTCGTCGCACTTGCCCTCGTAGCTCCCGTTCTCGTGGCGACATCGAACCCCGTGATCGACGCGGTGAAAGCCGGCGGCGGCGCTGCGCTGCGCGAGGCGCTCAAGCGCCGCGCGGACGTCAACCTGCCCGAGGCCGACGGCATGACGGCGCTGCACTGGGCGGTGCAGGCCGACGCGTCCGAGTCCGTCACGCTCCTGCTCCGTGCCGGCGCCAACGTCAACGCAGCGACCCGGTACGGCGTGACTCCGCTGTTCCTCGCGGCCACCAACGGCAATGCGGACATCGTTCAGGCGCTGCTGAAGTCGGGCGCGAATGCGAAGGCAGCCTTGCCCGGCGGGGAGACCGTGCTCATGACGGCCTCGCGAGCCGGGAAACCGGCCGCGGTTCGGGCGCTCATCCTCGCCGGCGCCGACGTGCACGCGAAGGAGCGGACGCAGGAGCAGAACGCCCTCATGTGGGCGGCGATTGAAAACAACGGCGAGGCAGTGCGCGTGCTGGCGGAAGCGGGCGCCAGGCTGAACGACCGCTCGAAGGTGCTGGAGTTCCCGGAGTTCAAGTGGGTGACATCAGGCATGGTGTCCACGAGCCTGCCGCGCGGAGGGTGGACGGCCCTCATGTACTCCGCGCGGCAGGGCGCCACCGACGCGGCGCGCGCGCTGGTTGCCGCAGGTGCGGATCCAGACGCCACCGACCCGGAAGGCACGACGGCGCTCATCCTCGCGATCGTCAACACGCATTTCGACTTCGCGGCCGCGCTCATCGGGCTCGGCGCAGACGTCAATGCCGCCGACGTCACCGGGATGACGGCGCTGTACGCCGCCGTTGACGTGCACACGCTTGGCCCGATGCTCAGCCGGCCCGTGCCGCGGCTCACCGATCGCCTGAACGCCGCTGACATCGTCAAGCTGCTCCTCGAGCGCGGCGCGCGGCCCGATCCGCGGCTGAAGCGCCCGATCCTCGGGCGTCATCACGACAGCGGCGACGCGTCGCTCGGCGAGGGAACCACGCCGCTGATGCGCGCGGCAAAATCCGGGGACGTCGAAGTCGTGAGGATGCTGCTCGATGCGGGCGCCAACCCCGCGCTCACGCAGCGCGACTACACGAACGCGTTGATGATTGCCGTCGCGGGCGGCGGCCGTCCCTCGGAGTACGCGCGCCCGCCGACGGAAGCCGAGGCGCTCGAGGCCGTGAAGGCGTGCCTGGCACGCGGCGTTGACGTGAATGCCTTCAATGCCAACGGCCAGACGGCACTGCACCTGGCCGCCGCGCGCGGGGCGAACTCGATCGTCAGCTACCTCGTCGAGCAGGGAGCGAGCCTCACCACGAAGAACAAGCAGGGACGGACGCCGCTCGAGATCGCGTTGGGGCAAGGTGGACGGGGACGCGGCGGGCCCGCGGTGGTTCGCGAGAGCACGGCGGCCCTGCTGAAGGAACTGATCGCCAAGCAGTAGGGGGCAGGGGGCAGGGGGCAGGGGGCAGGGGGGCAGATGTTCACGCGGGCTGTTCTGACGTTCGCTGCGCTGCTGGCGTGCTCCGTCCTGCTTCGGGCGCAGGAAGGGACGCCGCGGATCTGGCAGGGCGTCTACACCGAGGCGCAGGCGGAACGCGGCAAGGGCGTGTTCCTGACGGCGTGCGTCCGCTGCCACGGCCCCGATCTCGCCGGCACAACGGCTCCGCCCCTCAAGGGCGACCGGTTTCAGAGCAGCTGGGGCGGCGACACGATCGAGAGCCTCTTCGGCAAGATCCGCGACACGATGCCGCCCAACTTCGGCACGATGCTCGACGACCAGTCGAAGCTCGATATCGTGACGTTCATTCTGCGGACCAACGGGTTTCCCGCCGGTCCCTCGGAGCTGGCGCTCGCGAGCGCGGATCTGGCAAACGCCCAGATCCTCAGGAAAGGCGAGCAGGCGAGCGTGCAGAACTTCTCGCTCATTCAAACCGTGGGCTGCCTCGCCAGCGGTCCCGATGGCGCGTGGATGCTGACGCGTACGGCGGAGCCGCTCACGACGCGCGACGAGACGCCAAACGAGCGCAGCCTCACCTCGTCCGCGGCGCGGCCGCTCGGCTCGAGGACGTACCGTTTGATCAGCGTGACTCCGTTCGACCCGGAGTCGCACGCCGGCCTGAAGATGGAAGCGCGCGGCCTCGTCTACACCGAACCGGGGGACGAACGGATCAATCTCACGTCTCTTCAGCCGACCGGGACGGGGTGTGGGGAGCTGCGCGAGTAGGGGACAGGGGGCAGGGGGCAGAGGGTTCAGATCGTAGGGGCCGGTCTTTCCAGACCGGCCCATGCGGGGAGCGCGTAGCCCTAGTTGATCGAGCAGGATCCCGGCCCGCGCGGGTCGCCGCACGATCCGCAGGCGCCCATCGCAGACGCAGCGGACGTCGAGCTGTTTCCGTTGGTGTGAGCCGCAAAAACCGACAGCCGGCGCTGGAGGTCCGTTCCGTGACAGGACGGGCATTCCGGCGTCTGGCCCCCGCGGACGAGCGCTTCGAACTCGTGGTCGCATTCCTTGCACGCGTACTCGAAGAGTGGCATGACACTCTGATCATAGCCCAAGCTCGCCGGTCCGCGCGAGCCGGCAGAGACACAAACACAAACCACAGAGACACACCCACCTCCGTGTCCTCTGTGGTTAACGTACGTGAGGTCGCACCGAAGCTATACTGCCTTGATGGCCTCTTCGCGAAAGTCTCTTCAGATCGCCAACCCACTGCGCCGCAACGTGGCCATCATCGCCCACGTCGATCACGGCAAGACGACGCTGGTGGACGGCCTGCTGCGGCAGAGCGGCGCGTTCCGCGCCAATCAGCAGGTGGCCGACCGCGTCATGGACAACACCGACCTCGAGCGCGAG
>DASTDQ010000501.1:0-18274 GCA_035710305.1 Vicinamibacterales bacterium
GTGGTCAGGTTGAGGAAGTAGGTTTCGATGCCTCGCGCGGACGTGTCGGTGCTGGCGTTCGCGTGAATCGACAGGAAGAGGTCGGCGCCCTCGCGGTTGGCGATCGCCGTCCGCTCTTCGAGCGGGATGAACGAGTCGTCGCGCCTCGTCATCACGACCGCGAATCCTCCGTGCTTCAGCAGCAACTGCTCCAGCTTGAGCGCGACGTCGAGGACGAGCTCGGCCTCCGTCATCGATCTGGTCTTGGCTCCCGGGTCGTGCCCGCCGTGTCCGGCGTCGATGACGATCCGCGACACACCCAGACCGAGTTGCCGTGACAACGAGAACCCGCCCGAGCTGTTCACCGCGGGAGGCGTAGGAGGCGGCGGAGGCTCGGCCGCGGCGGCCGGCCGCGGCTCGGGCGCCGGCAGGGAGGCAGCCACGACACGCGCCTCACCGCTGCGTGCGAGCGCCGCCTCGGTTGCCGGGGCAGGCCTGGTCTCGACTGCGACTGCGGGAACGACGGCGGGAACCGCCTGCGCGCGGTCGAAGTCGATGACGACGCGGTAAGGGTTGTAGAGCGCGTAGAGGCTGTGACGGCCCGCGCCCGCGAGGTCCATCACGACCCTCGTCGTCGTGTCGGGCTGCCGTCCGACCCGCACTTGCCTCACCACGTCGTCCGGGAACGGTATCGTGGCGTCCTTGATGCTTTCGACCGCGCGGGTGTTGTCGAGGTCGATGAAGACCCGCGGCGGACCGTCGAGCCGTTCGGAGCGGAACGAGACTTCCCGGCCGAGTTCGATCGTGATGCGGACCGTGTCGGAAAGCACGTCCCGCCGGATAGCCGTGAGGGCGACGGGCACTCCGGGAAGGATCGCAGGCGGCGGCGTCGCAAGTGAAGCCCGGACTGGCGCATCAGACGGCTGAGGCCGAGCCTGCTTCAGCCGCTTGACGTGCGACGCAGATTGGGCGATGAGCGAACTGGCGGGAAAGCGCGAGCGAATGGCGGCAAAGAGGCGCAGGGCGGCGTCCTTGTCTTCGGCCGCGCCCCACGTCCAGAACGAATCGGCTGCGAGCAGCGCGCCCTGCCAGAGCGCGTTGTCCATGTACCCGCTCGCCGGAAACCGGCGTGACATCCGCTCGTAGTCGCCGACGAGCGTGCGCACCTGTTCGAGCAGCGCCGTTGGCTCGGGCGTCGCCTTTTCCTCGTCCATGCTGCGGCGCAGCACCTGTTCGCGGGCCAGCGCGTCGGTGTATACCGCCTTCGACGAAGACGACTGAGCCTCGACGCCCAGAGCGGACGTCAGCACGAAGCCCGTGACGAGCAGGCTACCGAAGCTGCGCATCCACTTCCTCGAAGTAGTGACGATCCACGAGCACCTCGCGCGCCTTCCCGCCCGTGCCTGACGAGACGAGACCGTCCGCCTCCATCATGTCCACCAGACGCGCCGCGCGGCTGAAGCCGATCCGCATTTTCCGCTGCAGATAGGAGATGGATGCCTGACCTGTTGATACCACGATTCGGGCCGCCTCGTCGTAGAGCTCGTCCTTTTCGAACTCCTGACCTCCCGTGCCGTCCTTCTCATCCTCAGCCGTAATCGTCTCGTCGAAGACCGGCTTGCCCTGCTTTCGCAAGAAGCTGGCCAGTCGCGCGCTCTCCTGCTCCGAGATGTACGGGCCGTGAAGGCGGATGGCGCGCGAGGACGCCGGCGGGAGGAAGAGCATGTCGCCTTTCCCCAGTAACTGCTCCGCGCCGTTGCCGTCGAGAATGGTCCGCGAGTCGGTCTTCGACGACACGCGGAACGAGATACGCGACGGCAGGTTCGCCTTGATGAGGCCGGTGATGACATCGACAGAGGGGCGCTGCGTGGCAAGAATCAGGTGGATGCCGACGGCGCGCGCCATCTGGGCGAGCCGGCAGATCGATTCCTCGACTTCGTTGCTCGCCACCATCATCAGGTCGGCGAGTTCGTCGATCACGACGACGACGAACGGCAGGGGGCGAGGACCTTCTTCGTCGGCCGCGCCCCGTTCTGCCGCGGCATAGCGCGCGTTCCGGTTGTACTGCTCGATGTTGCGGACCCCTTCCGCGGCCAGCGTCTTGTACCGTTCTTCCATCTCGCGCACGGCCCAGCGGAGTGCGTTGGCGGCCTTCTTGGGATCCACGACGACGGGCGTCAGCAGGTGCGGGATTTCCTCGTACATCCCGAGCTCGAGGCGCTTGGGGTCGATGAGGATCAGCCGCACGTCGTCGGGCGTCGCGCGATAGAGCAGGCTTGTCAGCATGCCGTTGAGCCCGACCGATTTGCCGGTGCCCGTGGAGCCCGCAATGAGCAGATGCGGCATCATCGCGAGGTCGGTCACGAAGGGCTCGCCGTGGATTGTCTTGCCGAGCACGAGTGTCAGCTTCGACTGCGATCGCTGGTACGCTTCGGACTCGAGCAGTTCACGGAGCGAGATCGGCTCGCGCACGTGGTTCGGGATCTGGATGCCGACCGTGGACTTGCCGGGAATGCGATCGATCAGCACCGACTCCGCCTTCATGGCGAGACAGAGGTCGTCGGCGAGACCGGTGACCTTGCTGTACTTCACGCCGGCCTCGGGCTTGAACTCGAACGTTGTGACGACGGGTCCCGGATGAATCTGGGCGACTTGTCCCTCGACGGCGAACTCGCGGCACTTGTCCTCGAGCAGCCGCGCCGATTCCATCAGCTCGCGCTCGTCGATCTTCCGCTCGACCTTCGGCGAGTCGAGCAGCGTGGCCGGCGGAAGCGTGAAGGCACCCTGGCGGCGCGGTGCCGGAGCCTTCTGCTCTGGTTCGGGGAGCGGAAGCGGCTGGGCCGCTTCGGCGCGCTTTCGTGACACCACGGGTGCCGGTCGCGGGCCAGGCACGGCGGCCGGATCCGCCGACGACGCGCGCACCGCCTTGGACTGTCTCGAGGAAGCGTCTTCGGCCGCCGCATCAGCGTCGTCGTCGGCGCCCGAGGCCTTGCGGGTCTGTTTCGCGATGACAGCGCGGCGCGCCTTCTCACGGCGGCGCTGGTCGATCCAGCCGCGAAGCCAGCCCGCGCCCCGCGCCGACAGCGTCCGCGAGCCGACCGAAGCGGTGGCAAACATCCGGCCGAACGAGAACTGCGTGGAGAGGATCACGGCCAGCACGATCACCGTCAACAACACGATGAGGGAGCCGGTCCGGTTCAAGTACTCTGACAGGAGGCCGCCCACCCAGGACCCGGCCGATCCGCCCGCGTAGAACGTCTTGCCGGACGCGCCCGCGTCCGCGAAGAGCAGGCTCAGCACGGCGCTCGATCCGACCAGCAGGAGGGAAATGCCGGTGAGCTTCGTATACGGAGCGTCCGGCGACTGACACCAGAAATAGTGCCAGCCCGCGACGCCGAGGACAGCCGGAATCAGGAAAGCGGCGTAGCCGAACAGCTGGAACGACAGCTCGGACAGGAACGCTCCGACGCGGCCGGCGAAGTTGACCGGCGGGTGCCCGGCGCCCGTCGTGAAGAACCACACGGGATCGCTCGGGTTGTGCGTGACGAGGGAAATCAGCCAGATCAGCGTGAGCGCGAACAACGCGACGCCGACAAACTCGCTGATCCGTCTCGAGAGCTTGGACTCTGTCACCTCAGATCTCCATGAGCACGGGCAGGACGAGCGGCCGGCGGCCCGACCGCTTCTTGAAGAACCGCCGCAGCTCGACGCGCAGCTTCTCGGTCATCAGTCCCTGGTCGGTGCGCTCCTCGACGCCGGCCGATTCGATGCAGTCTCCGATTGTACGGGCAGCGTCACTGAAGAGCGATTCTTCTTCGCCCTCGTTCACGACGAACCCCCGTGCGACCAGCTCAGGTTCGCCCGTCATCGCCCCGGTGTGGCGGCTGATAGCGACGACGGCCACGACGACGCCGTCCACGGCCAGATGCTGCCGGTCCCGCAGCACTTCATCTCCGACCTCGCCGACCCGCGTGGTGTCGATCAGCACGCGCCCGGTCGGCGCCTTGTCGGCGATGCGCGCGCCGTGCGCGTCGAACTGGATGATGTCGCCGTCCTGTGCGAGCAGGACCTGGACGTTGCGTCCGGCGCCCCGCAGGACCCGGGAGGCGACACGGGCGTGCTGCGACAGCTGCCGGTACTCGCCGTGAATCGGGACGAAGTAGCGCGGCCGCACAAGCGAGAGCATCAGCTTCAGCTCCTCGGCCGACCCGTGACCGGACACGTGAACGTGCTTCATCTCCGGGGTGACAACGTTGGCGCCACGCCGGGCAACGTGGCTCATCGTCCGGGCGATCGCTTTCTCGTTGCCGGGAATCGACCGGGCGGAGAAGACGACGGTGTCGTCGGGCCCGAGCTTGACGTAGCGATGATCGTCGATGGCAATCCGCGGCAGCGCCGCTTGGGGCTCGCCCTGCGAGCCGGTCGTGATGCACAGCACGTCCTGCGACGCGTAGTTGCCGACGTCCACGTCGCGGATCTGCATGCCGGACGGGATGCGCAGGTACCCGAGACGCTGGGCGATCTCCGAGTTCTGGACGACGCTCCGGCCGACAAACGCCACCTTTCGTTCGAATTGCGCCGCCAGGTCCACGAGGACCTGCATGCGATAGATGCTCGACGAGAAGGCCGCGACCACGAGCTTGCCCTGCGTGCTGGTGAACAGTTCCTCGAAGGCGTCCACGACGTCGGTTTCCGGCCCGGTGAAGCCGGGCCGATCGATGTTCGTGCTGTCGGCAAAGAGCGCCAGGACGCCTTCCGAGCCCAGTTCGGCGAATCGATGGAGGTCGAAGTGCTGCCCGTCGATGGGCGTCTGATCGATCTTGAAGTCGCCCGTGTGGATGAGCGTGCCGATCGGCGTCGTGATGGCCAGCGCCACGCAGTCTGGCATGCTGTGCGTCACGCGGATGAACTCGATGGAGAGCGGCCCGACGGTGACCCGCTGCCGTGGCGCGACCACCTGAAACCGGTCTCGCGCGTCGATGCCGTGCTCCTGGAGCTTGGGCTCGACGAAAGCGAGCGTGAGCGCCGTTCCGTACACAGGTCCGTCGAATCGGGGCAGCACGTGAGGCACGGCGCCGATGTGGTCCTCGTGGGCGTGGGTCAGGACGAGCGCCTTCACGTTCTCTCGGCGGGACTCGACAAACGTCATGTCGGGCACGATCAGGTCCACGCCGAGCTGGTCCGGCTCCGGAAACATGACGCCGGCATCGATCAGGATGGTCGTGTCCTGCCAGGACACTGCCATCATGTTCATGCCGAATTCGCCGAGACCGCCGAGGGCAACGACCTCGAGCGTCGCCGACGCGTCCGATCCTGCGGACTGACTCATTGAAGGCCCAGTCGAAGCGTTGAGGTGCCTGCCGCCGGCGCCGAACCCTGGCGGGTGCGACTCGCGGGAGCCTCGGCGTGGTGTTGACACGCCGAGCGTTCAGGCGGCTGGGTACGCCTGGCCTTCGTCCCGCTCAGGGAACCAGAGCGGCGCGAAGGGGTAAAACCCGGGCGGGTTCAGTGGTTTCCGGCGAAAACTATAGCACAGCGCGTCAGCCGGGCCATCTCTTCCAGCGACAGCGTCTCGGGCCGCCGCCGGCCGTCAACCCCAGCCCGCTCAATCACTTCAGGCGCTAAGCTCCCGAAGGCGTCGGCGACCGGCTTGAGTGCGTTCAGCAATGTTTTTCGGCGCTGCAGAAAGAGCCCCCGGACGAGCCGCTCGAAGGCTGCCCGGTCACCGACGTCGACCGCGGGCGGACGAAAGCGCAACTTCACGACCGCCGAGTGCACCTTGGGCGCAGGCCGGAACGCGCCGGGCGGCAGCTTCAGGACCGGACTGACGTCCGCAAGCAGCCGGACCTGAATCGTCAGGGCGCCGTAGTCCGAGGTGCCAGGCCCGGCCAGCAAGCGATCGGCGACTTCGCGCTGGAGCATCAGGGTCGCATCGCTCAGGACTCGGCCGTCTCCGGCCTCGTGAAGGATGCGAAAGAGAATCGGCGTCGCGACGTTGTACGGGAGGTTGGCAACGACGCGGATTGGGAGCGCCTCGTCGTGAAGCAGGCCCGCAAGGTCGAGGTCCAGAAAATCCGCCTGGACGACGCGGACGTTCGGGGGAAGCGTGAGGGGTAGTGCCGCCGCAAGATCCCGATCGATCTCGACGGCGATGACGCGCGCCGCTCTCTCGGCCAGCGGTCGGGTCATGGCGCCGCGCCCCGGGCCGATCTCCAGGAACGTCTGGTCGGGCAGCGGCTCCATCGCGTCGACGATCCTGGCCACCCAGGCCGGCTCGAGAAAGTGCTGTCCGAATCGCTTCCGCGCCGCAGGAAACGTTCGCGGCCTCAAGCGTCGTCCTCGTCCTGCGTGTCTCCACGCCAGTACTTCTCTTCGATTTCCTCGATCTCTTCCTCGCTGAGGCCGAAGTAGTGTCCGACCTCGTGAATCAAGGTCTCGCCGATGACGGCCCGGACCTCGTCTTCGTCCTCGCAGTCCTCTTCAATCGGCCGCTGAAACAGGGTAATGCGATCGGGAAGCTGGTTGCCGTACCCCCAGGTTCTCTCGGGCAACGGCGTGCCCTGGTAAAGGCCGTACAGCGAGTCCGGCGGCTCGATTTCCATCTCCTCGAGCAGGTCGAGGCTGGGTTCGTCCTCCACGACGAGCGCGAGATTCTTCATCTCCCGGCGGAACCGGCCGGGGATGAGTGTGATGGCTTCAGCGAGCAGGCGTTCGAACCTTGCGCGGGTCACGGCTCCTGGCTCGAGCGCGCTTCGGGGCGCGTGCCTGTGGCGGCTCCTTGCCGACCACGTGGTGATAGTAGTCGCAGTCATCGCGGACGAGGCAGCTCTCGCACATCGGCTTTGGCCGGCAGACGCGGCGGCCGTGCAGGATCTGGACGTCGGACGCGCGCGTCCACATCTCGGGCGGGAGCGCGGCGCAGAGCTGTGCCTCGACCTGCACGGGGTCGTCGCCCTCGGCAATGCCGATGCGGTTCGAGACGCGAAGGACGTGGCGGTCGACGGGAAGACCCGGCACGCCGAGCGCGTGGCCCAGCACCACGTTCGCCGTCTTGCGCCCGACTCCCGGCAGCTTCGTGAGCGCGTCCATGCTCGCCGGGACCTCCCCGGCGTGCTCGGCCACGAGCGTTCGGGCCATCCCGATCAGCGCTTTGGCCTTCTGCCGAAAGAAGCCGGTGGACACGATTTGTTTTTCGAGCGCACTCGGGCGTGCAGTGGCGAGCGCGCGGGCATCGGGGTACTTCGCGAAAAGCCCTGGCGTGACGACGTTCACGCGCGCATCGGTCGATTGCGCGGACAGGATCGTCGCGACCAGCAGCTCGAACGCATTGCGATGGTGAAGCTCTGTATCGGCGTTTGGATGCTGCTCTGACAGCAGCTCGATTACGCGGCGGACGGTCTGCGGAGGCTTCAGTGAATCGGCCCCCCCTTCGACCAGCCCGCGTTCGACTGCGTCTCCGAGAAGACACGCATGTGGTCCTGCAGCGCCGCGATCAGGTTCGGCACGAACTGGACTGGCACGACCACGCGGGCGCGAACGGGCGCCCGAACGATGTGTTCCTGCTCGGCCTCCCGCACCTCCTTCTCCGACAGCGGCATCACCTCGCAGAAGGTGAGCGTGAAGTCGAAGGGGGTGTGGGCGATGGAGCAGAAATTGGCGTACGTGCGCGGCTCACCGGGCCGCTCGTCGGGGACGATGGTGAAGTTGATTTGCTTGCGCTCGGGCTGGTCAGACATAAGACAAGGAGTCAGGGGACAGGGGTTAGGGGGCAGGGGTCAGGAATCAGGAATCAGGAATCAGGAATCAGGAATCAGGGTCGTGTTTGCTGACGTCAGTACTTGCGCATGACGCCGACGACGACGCCCTGGACCTGCACGTGGTCGGCGTCCACCATGATTGGCTGCATCGCGGGATTGGCCGGTTGGAGGCGGACGCGCCCGTTTTCGCGGTAGAACTTCTTGAGCGTGACCTCGAGGCCGCCAACCAGGGCTATCACCATTTCGCCGTTGTCGGCGGACTTGCGGTCCTCGACGATCACGAAATCACCGTCGCGAATCTGCTCGTCGATCATCGAGTCGCCCTTCACCCGGAGGACGTAGCTGTCCCGCTTGCCGGCCAGGGTTTCGGGCACGGAAATCGTTTCGCTCCCGGCTACGGCCTCAATCGGCGCCCCGGCGGCGACGTACCCGAGAAGCGGGAGCTCCAGCGCCCGCCCCGCGCTCCGTGTCGGCACCAATTCGACCGACCGGCTCCGATTCCAGGCGCGGCGGATGAACCCTTTTTCCTGCAGGTTGCTCAGATGCTTATGGACCGTCGCGAGGGACGACAGGCTGAAGCGGCGGCCGATCTCCTCGAGGCTGGGCGCGTAGCCGTGTTGCTGGATGAAGTCGTTGAGGTAATCCAGGATCTCGCGCTGGCGTTTTGTGAGGGGGAGCACGGCATCCTCCGCGGGACGACCGGTTAACGTCGATTCCGAGGGGCTGGAATCGCCGACGACTATATGCGAACATAAAGCGAAAATCAAGGCGGGTGCTACACTCGTATCCGCAGCCAGCTCTTTGAGGAGGCTCGGCCCATGTCTCTCCGCCTTCGCCGCTGCTCAGTGCTCGTCGCGTGCGTCCTCGGGCTCACGTTCGTGCATGCGGCCGCCATCTCCAAGCAACAGGCGGACGACTTCGACCGCAAGGTGATGCTGGTCAACCGGCAAGCCACGGGGGACGAAGCACCCGGACTCCGTCGCACGTCGTTCTCGGAAGCCGAGGTCAACTCGTGGTTCGCGTATGGCGGAAGGGAGGTCCTCCCGGTCGGTGTCGTGTCGCCGAAGGTGACCATCCTCGCCGACGGTTTGGTGAAGGCCGAGGCGATCGTGGACCTGGAAGCGATCGCCAGGCGCCGGTCCACCGGACGGACCCTGGATCCATGGAGCTACCTGGGGGGCAGGGTTCCGGTGACGGCAAGCGGCATCCTGCGCACGCAGAACGGCAAGGGGCGCTTCGATCTCGAGCAGGCCGCCGTGTCGGGCGTACCGATTCCCAAGGCCGTCCTTCAGGACATGGTGACGTACTACTCGCGGACGGCGGACGCTCCCGCAGGCGTGCGCCTCGATGAACCGTTCCAGCTTCCGGCGAGGATTCGTCAGATCGAGCTCAAACAAGGGCAGGCGGTGGTCGTCCAGTAACCCTCCGATTGGGCGTTGACTTCCTCACCGGTCCGCTGCAATTCCTGAAAGGCGTTGGTCCGCGAAAGGCTGCGGACCTGAAACGAGCCGGGCTCGTCACGGTCGAAGACCTCCTGTACCGGCTGCCGTTCCGCTATGAGGATCGCAGCCGGATGCAGCCGATCGCTACGCTCCGTCCCGGGGTGAAGGCGGCGGTCCTTGGCGAGATCAAAGCCGCGCACCTCACAGTCACGCGCCGGCGGGGTTTTCGTATCTTCAACGCCGTCGTGGCCGACGCGAGCGGATCGATCCGCTGTACCTGGATGAACCAGGCGTTCCTGACAGACATTCTCAAACCGCGCCTGCAGGTGGTCGTGTTCGGGGACGTGAAACTGGATTCGAGCGGCCTCCATTTCATGAACCCCGAGTACGAGCTCGTGACCGAGGATCTGTCGAGCGTCCACACCGGCCGCGTGGTGCCCTTCTACGAAAAGACCGGCACGGTCACCCCCAACATGCAGAGGCGGCTCGTGCGGCAGGTGCTCGACCAGATCCCGGACGAGATTCGGGATCCACTGCCCGAGGACCTGCGCTCGCGGCTGCGGCTGGTCCCGCGCCGCGCGGCCCTCGAACAGTCGCACTTTCCCTCCAACGACGCCTCGGTCGAGGATCTCAACTCGTTCCGCACCCCGGCTCAGCGGCGCATGATTTTCGAGGAGTTCTTCCTCTTCCAGCTGGGGCATGCCTGGCGGCGGCAGTCGAGCGCGTCCGAGCGCAAGCCCTGGGTGCCGGCCGTGGACGATCGCGTTCGTGCGTCGGCGGCGCGCGTGCTGCCGTTCAAGCTGACCCCGGGGCAGCGGCACGCCGTCAAGGAAATCGTGGACGACATGCAGCTGCCGGCCCCGATGCACCGGCTTCTTCAGGGCGATGTGGGCGCCGGCAAGACGATCGTCGCGCTGCTCTCGGCCGTCGTGGCGATGGAGAACGGGCTGCAGGTCGCCTTCATGGCGCCGACGGAAATCCTGGCCGTCCAGCACTTCGCCAGCATCGCGAAGCTGCTGTCGTCGTCGCGGTTCCGTGTCGATCTGCTGACGGGCAGCACGCCGGGGCTGCAGAAGCACACGGTCACGTCCCATCTCGAGCGCGGGACGACGCACCTCGTGGTGGGCACGCACGCGCTCGTGCAGGACTCGGTGAGGTTTCACAGGCTCGGACTCGTCATCATCGACGAACAGCACCGGTTCGGGGTGGAGCAGCGGGCCCTGCTTCGAACCAAGGGCCTTCGACCAGACGTCCTGCTCATGACGGCGACGCCGATACCGCGCACGCTCGCGCTGACCGACTACAGCGAGCTCGACGTCTCGAAGATCACCGACCTGCCGCCGGGCCGCAAGCCGGTACGCACGCTGGTCAAACCCGAGTCGCGCCGTGACGAGGTCTTCGAGCTGATGCGCCGCCAGCTCGACGAGGGCCGGCAGGCGTATGTCATCTATCCGCTCGTCGAGGAGTCCGAGAAGATCGACCTCAAGTCGGCCACCGAGATGGCCGACCACCTGCAGGCTGAAGTGTTTCCCGCCTACCGCGTGGCGCTGCTGCACGGGCGGATGAAACAGGACGCGAAAGACCACGTCATGCAGGCGTTCGTGTCGGGCCAGGTCCAGGTGCTCGTCTCGACCACCGTGGTCGAAGTGGGAGTGGACGTCCCGAACGCGTCGGTCATGGTCGTCGAACATGCGGAGCGTTTCGGCCTGTCCCAGCTCCATCAGCTTCGCGGGCGCGTCGGACGGGGGTCGTGGGACTCGTACTGCGTGCTGCTGTACCAGGCTCCCTGGACCGACGACGCCCGAGAGCGCCTTCACACGATGGCCACCACAAACGACGGGTTCGTCATCGCGGAGCGCGATCTGGAGCTGCGCGGTCCCGGCGACGTCTTCGGGACACGCCAGTCCGGCCTTCCGAAGCTCCGAACGGGCGATCTCGTGCGCGACAAAGACATCATGGAGATGGCGCACGATGAGGCGCGCAAGCTCGTGGCGGGTGGCGGCCTGACGCGCGAGCTCCTGTCGTACGTCCAGCAACGCTGGCAGGAGCAGTTCGGGTTGATCGAGGTTGGCTAGGCGTGCGGATCATTGCAGGCCACCTGAAGGGTCGCCGCCTCAAGACGCCCAAGTGGGAGGGACTGCGGCCGACCTCGGACAAGCTGCGGGAGACGCTGTTCAACGTCCTGTCTCCGCGTATCGAGGGCGCGCGCGTGCTGGATGGTTACGCCGGTACCGGCGCGCTGGGTCTCGAGGCGCTGAGTCGCGGAGCCGCCCGCGTCACCTTCGTCGAGCAGGATCGACGCGCGGCCGCGCTCATCGAGGAGAATGCGACCATCTGCGGCGTGGAGGGGCGATATACTATCGCCTGCGTCGACTTTCTCGCCGCGCCGCGTCTCGATGCGGAGGGCCCGTTCGATCTGATCCTGCTGGATCCGCCTTACGACGAGGGCCGCGTCCGTGACGCGCTCGACCGGGCGGGACGCCTGCTGTCGGCGGGGGGGCTGCTCGTGCTCGAGCGCGCCACGCGCCAGGATCCGGACATTCCGCCGACGCTCGTGCGAGTCCGTGACGTTGCATCCGGTGACAGCACTCTGACCATGTTCACGACGACGGCCGGCCACACGATTGCCTCGGAGCGCTCATGAGCGCGGGCCCACCAGCCGGCCGCCTCGCCATCTTTCCAGGCTCGTTCGACCCGATCACCAACGGCCACGTGGACATCGTCCTCCGCAGCGCCCGTCTCTTCGAGCGCATCCTCGTGGCCGTGCTGGTGAACCGCGAAAAGCAGGCGCTCTTCTCGCCGGACGAGCGCGTGGAGATTATCCGCGACGTGTTTCGCGAGTACCCGAACATCGAGGTCGATACCTTCGACGGGCTGCTCGTGGACTACGCGCGGCGACGCCGCGCGAGCGCCATCATCCGGGGCATCCGCGCCGTGTCGGACTACGAGTACGAATTCCAGATGGCGCTCATGAACCGGCACCTGGAGCCCAGCCTCGAGACGGTCTTCATGATGCCGGCCGAGCAGTACACCTACCTCAGCTCGCGCCTGATCAAGGAAGTCTTCAGCTTGGGCGCGGACGTGCGCGGCCTTGTGCCGCCCGCGGTCGAGGCATCGATGAGAAAGAAAGGTCTGCGGTGAATCCCTTCGCCCGGCGCCTTGCCGACGTGACGATGTCGGCAACGCTGGCGGCAGCCGCTGAAGCCGACCGGCTCCGCAGGGCGGGCTACGACGTGGTGGACTTCAGCGCCGGCGAGCCCGATTTTCCGACGCCGCCGCACGTGAAGGAGGCCGGCAAGGACGCGATCGACGCCGACTTCACCCGTTACACGCCCGCGCCCGGCATTCCGGAACTCCGCCGGGCCGTGTGCGAGCGTTACCGGCAGGACTACGGCGTGGAGATCACGCCAGCCGAGGTCCTGATCACGGTGGGAGGCAAGCAGGCGCTCTTCAATGCCGCGCTCGCGCTCCTCGATCCGGGTGACGACGTCATCACGCACGCGCCGTACTGGCCGACGATTCCCGAACAGGTCAAGCTGATGGGCGCGACGCCGGTGATCGTGCACACGCGGCCCGAAGACGGATTCGCCGTGCACGCGCGGGCCGTCATCTCCCGCATCACGCCGAGGACGAAGGCGATCATCCTCAACTCGCCGGCCAACCCGACAGGTGCGCTGATCGACGAGGGCGAGCTTGCGGCGATCGCCGACGCGGCCGCCGCGCGCGGCATCTGGATCGTCGTCGATTTGTGCTACGAGCGCCTGATCTACGAGCCGGTGTCGCACAACCTTCCGAGGATCTTGCTCGACCGGCACCGCAACCGTACGGTGCTGGCGGGCTCGGCGTCGAAGGCTTACGCGATGACCGGGTGGCGCTGCGGCTGGACCGTGGCGCCGTCGGAGCTCACCGCGGCGTTCAACGTGATCCAGGGTCAGTCCACGTCGAATATCAGCTCCATCACACAGAAGGCCGCGCTGGCGGCGCTTGCCGGTCCGCAGGATGCGGTCACGGCAATGCTCGACGAGTACCGAGTCCGCCGGGACGGAATCCATTCCTGGCTGACCGGGGACCCTGGGATCCGCTGCGTCAAGCCGAAGGGCGCGTTCTATCTCTTTCCGGAGATCTCCGCGCTGCTCTCGCCGGACGGCGTGCCCACGTCGGCCGACTTCGCCCGGGCGCTGCTCGAGAAAGAGCACGTGGTCGTCACCGCGGGCGAAGCCTTTGACGCGCCGGGATACATCCGGATCTCGTACGCGACGTCTCTGGAGCAGCTCCGCGAAGGCGCCACTCGCATCCTGCGATTCGCCGACTCCGTGCGCCCTGTGAAGGCCGCGGCGTCGCACTGACCGAAAGGCCGGCGGTCGATGGTGTCCCAGACGGTTCGCTCGGCGCTTCGAGACGTCGTCGGCAAGGCGTACGTCCGGGAGGACGCCGAGTCGCTCTCCGCGTATGCCGCCGACGCGCTCGGTCAAGGCCATCCCCCGGATCTCGTCGTGGTCCCGGCGACAACGATGGAGATTTCGGCCATCGCGCGTCTCTGCACCGAACATCGCGTCCCGCTGGTCGTGCGCGGCGCCGGTACCGGCTACACCGGCGGCGCGGTACCCACTCAGGGGGGCGTCGTGCTGTCGCTCGAGCGGCTGAACCGGATCCTGGAGGTGGACGAGACGAACCTGCTGGCCGTCGTCGAGCCGAACGTGATCACCGCCGACCTTCAGCGCGCCGTCGAGCGCGTGGGGCTGTTCTATCCGCCCGATCCCGCCAGCCTTGACCGCTCGTCCATCGGCGGGAACGTAGCCGAGTGCGCCGGGGGGCCGCGGGCGTTCAAGTACGGCACGACCAAGCGCTACGTGCTCGCGCTCGAAGCCGTGCTTCCCACGGGGGAGATCGTCGAGACTGGCTCGAAAGCCGTGAAGAACGTCGTTGGCTACGATCTGACGCAGCTGCTCGTCGGATCCGAAGGGACTCTGGCCATCATTACCCGCGTGACGCTGCGGCTCGTCCCGAAACCGCCCGCACAGGCGGCGCTGTCAGCCTCGTTCCGGGACATCCGCGGCGCCGTCGATGCGGTGACCGCGCTCATCGGACGGAGAGTGACACCAGCGGCTCTCGAGCTGATCGACCGGGAATCGCTGCGCGCCCTGGAGGCGCACGTCGGCCGCGCCATGGCGCCCGGCGGCTCGGAGGCGATGCTGATCGTCGAGTGCGACGGCACGCCGGCGGCCGTGGACGAAGAGATCGAACGCGTCGCCGCTTCGTGCCGCGACGCGGGAGCCACCGAGATTCGCCGCGCCGCAAACGAGAGCGAACGCGACGAGCTCTGGCGCGCCAGACGTGAGCTGTCGCCGGCGCTCTTTGCCACCGGGTTCAAGAAGATCAACCACGACGTCGTCGTGCCGCGCGGCCGCGTGCCGCAGTTGTTCGATGCCATCGACGAACTGTCCAGGCGGCACCGGCTCTGCATCGCCTCCTTCGGCCACGCAGGAGACGGCAACATCCACGTCAATCTGATGATCGATCGCGACGACGCCGACGAGCGGCGGCGGGCGCGAGAAGCGGAGCGCGAGCTCTTCGAGCGCGTGGTCGCCCTCGAAGGCTCGATCACGGGGGAACACGGGATCGGATTCGCGAAGGCCCCTTACCTGTCCATCGAGCTGTCGGCCGAAGAGATTGCGCTCATGAAGCGCGTCAAGCACGCGTTCGATCCCGCCGGCATTCTCAACCCTGGCAAAATCTTTCCGTAGCTTCCAGGGATAATTCCGACCATGGCGAAAACGGTGGCCGTCGTCGGTGCCTCGGGCGATCGGCGCAAGTACGGCAACAAGGCGCTCAGGGCTTTCAAGGCCGAAGGCTACGCGGTTGTGCCGATCAACCGACGGGAGAAGACTATCGAAGGGATTCAGGCGTACGCATCGGTGCTGGACGTGCCGGTCCCCATCGACATGGCTACGGTGTACGTGCAGCCGGACGTGGCGCTTCAGCTGCTCGAGGAATTCGAGCGCAAACAGATCCCGGAGATCTGGATCAACCCCGGAGCGGAGAGCGACGAATTGATGAAGGAAGCCGCCCGACGACGCCTGAACGTCATCTGCGCCTGCAGCATCGTCGGGATCGGCCGGAGCCCGGGTGAGTTTTGAAACTCAACATTCAACACTCAAGGCTCAAGACTTACTGTTCCACGCGAATTCCGAACGGCGACGCGAGCGCCGTCTTCAGTTCGGTGCCGACCGCGAGCTCGACTTCCTGACCACGCGTGGCGAGCACCGTGCCGACTCCGGCGCCTGCCCCGATGGCCGCGCCAGTCGCCGCGCCGCTGCCGCCGCCGGCGATGGCGCCGATCGCCGCGCCGATACCTGCGCCGATGCCGACCTTGGCGGCATCCTTGCCTTTCTGGGATTCAGCCTCGAATGCGAGCGACTCGGTGGTCAGTGGCTCGCGTTGTCCGTCGATGGACACCTCCGTAAAACGGAACGACATGTGCGCGCGGCCTTTCACGCGCGCCGAACGCTCGGTCTCGGTAATGTTCCCGTGGAGGGTCGCACCCGCCGGCAGAACGGTGATCCCGTCGATGACGACCGGGGTACGTAGCCTCGCGGTGACCGGCTGCTCGACCTTCGCGGTTTCGGTCGTCAGCGCGGTGGTGAGTTCCAGAGAGAGCGGAGTACCCGCTTGCGCCGTCACCTCGCGAAAACGTCTCGCCGGTGGGGGCGGAGGTGCCGCCGGCCTGCTCGGCTCAGGACTCGCGGAACGTGGCGCCGCGGGTCGCGGCGTACGCGCGGCTGCCGGAGCATCGGCTTGCTGGGCCGGTTCAGCAGCGGGCGCGGCCTCGGGCGCGGGAGCATTCTCAGCGTTCTGCGGGGCTCCGGCACACGCGAGCGCGAGTGCAGTAGTGAGAAGAGCGGCTGACATGCGGGGGTATCTCATGGTCGAATCCTCTCGCGTTGCGGGGGTGCTCAAGGATCAGTCTGTCGAGGCTCGAGGTCAAGTTCCATCCATAGGCCGGTCTGTATCACATGTCGTTATCATGTCCGAATTACTATCAATTTGACTGATGTACCGCCGCAGTGCACACTGGGGTCCATGCCACAGGAGCGAAGCGGCGCACAGATCATCTGGGAGTGTCTCGTTCACGAGGGCGTCGGCACCGTGTTCGGGTATCCGGGCGGCGCGATCCTCCCGGCGTACGACGCGATGCTCGACTACCCGGTGAGGCACGTGCTCGTCCGGCACGAGCAGGGTGCGTCGCACATGGCGGACGGGTACGCCCGCGCCGGCGGGGGCGTCGGTGTGGCGATGGCGACCTCGGGCCCCGGCGCGACGAACCTGGTGACAGGCATCGCGACCGCCATGATGGATTCGGTGCCCATGGTGTGCATCACCGGGCAGGTGCCGAGCAAGTTGATTGGCTACGACGCCTTCCAGGAGACCGACATCACCGGCATCACGCTGCCGATCACCAAGCACAGTTACCTGGTGACGCGCGTCGAAGACATCATGCCCGCGATGAAGGAGGCCTTTCACCTGGCCAAGTCAGGACGGCCGGGTCCGGTGCTCGTGGACATCACGAAGGACGCGCAGCAGGCGAAGATCGCCTGGGAATGGGATGCGTCGCCGGTGACGCTCCGAGGCTACCGTCCCAAGCTGGCGGTCTCGGCCTCAGAAATGACGAAGGCGGTTGCCCTGATCAAGGCATCGAAGAGGCCGGTGATCCTGGCGGGGCAGGGCATTCTACAGAGCGGTGCGATGCGGGAAGTACAGTTGTTCGCCGAGCGGATCAACGCGCCGGTTGCCCTGACGCTCCTTGGCCTCGGCGCGCTGCCGGCGAGTCATCCGCTTCACATCGGCATGATGGGGATGCACGGCGAAGCCTGGGTGAACCACTCGATCCAGGAAGCGGACCTGCTGCTCGCCTTCGGCATGCGCTTCGACGATCGGGTGACCGGCAACATCAAGACCTACGCCCTGAACGCGAAGAAGATCCACATCGACATCGATCCCTCCGAGATCAACAAGAACGTCCGCGCCGATGCCGCGATCGTCGCCGACCTGCGCGACGCGCTGAGGGACCTGCTGGAGGCTGTCGAGCCGGCGAACCACGAGCCGTGGCTCGCCTACATCGCCTCCATGAAGGGCACGTCGGCGGTTCATGACATCCAGTTGCTGCCTGACAACGGCCACCTCTACGCGCCGCACGTGATCAACGACATCTGGCGGATTACGGAGGGGAAGGCGATCGTCGTGACCGACGTCGGCCAGCACCAGATGTGGGAGGCGCAGTACTACCATCACGAAGCGCCCCGCACGCTGATCACGTCGGGAGGGCTGGGGACGATGGGGTTCGGGCTGCCCGCCGCAATCGGCGCGAAGCTCGCGCGCCCGGACGCCGAGGTCTGGGCCATCGTCGGCGACGGCGGCTTCCAGATGACCCAGGCGGAGCTGTCGACGGCGGCGCAGGAAGGCGTGAAAGTGAACGTCGCCGTCATCAACAACGGCTATCTCGGCATGGTCCGGCAGTGGCAGGAGTTCTTCTACGACCGCCGGTACGCGGCCACCCCGTTGAAGAATCCGGATTTCGTGAAACTGGCCGAGGCGCACGGGCTGACCGGCCTGCGAGTCGAGAAGCGGCCTGACGTGCTCGAGGCCGTTCAGCGCGCGCGCCAGGCCGAAGGGACCGTGCTGATCGACTTCCGCGTCGAGCAGGAAGACAGCGTGTATCCGATGGTGCCCGCGGGCGCCGATCTCGACGCGATGATCCGCCGGCCGCATCAGCCGTCGGTGCTCGTCGAGACGGCGTCGGACGAGATCTGAGCCGCCATCCGCAGTCCGGTAGAAGCGCATGCATCACACTCTCGTGGCCCTCGTCGAAGACAAGCCGGGCGTGCTCAACCGGGTCGCCTCGCTGTTCCGCCGCCGTGCCTTCAACATCGAGTCGCTGACGGTCGGGCGCACCGACATCCCAGGTATTTCGCGCATGACGGTCGTCATCGACAACGACGAAGTCAACGCCGAGCGCGTCACGGCGTATCTCTACAAGCTCGTGAACGTGCTCCAGGTCGAGGATCTCCGCGATGTTCCCGCGGTGGCGCGCGACCTCGC
>DASTDQ010000502.1:0-5210 GCA_035710305.1 Vicinamibacterales bacterium
GTGCGGATCTGGGTTGCCATCCCGACGACGAACTGGAACGGCCGCTTTCTTGGAAACGGCGGCGGAGGGTTCTCGGGCGGCACCGACACGAGCGTCGTCGCACCCGCCGCGGCGGGTTATGCGGCGGGCGCGACCGATACCGGGCATGCCGGCGCCAGCGGCAGCTTCGCGCTCGACGCGAACGGCAGGCTGAACTGGCAACTGATCCGCGACAACGCGCACGTCGGGATTCACGAGATGACCTTCACCGGCCAGGCGCTGACGAAGGCGATGTACGGCGTGGCCCCGAAGTACTCCTACTTCAATGGGTGCTCGACGGGCGGACGCCAGGGGCTCAGCGAGGCGCAGCGCTATCCCCAGGATTACAACGGCGTCCTGTCGGGCGCGCCCGCGATCAACTGGAACAGGTTCCACATCCAGCATCTCTGGGGCCCCGTCGTGATGAACGCGTCGGGGAACCCGGTGGCTCGGTGCAAGCTGGCGGCGGCGACGGCCGCCGCGATTGCCGCATGCGACGGGATCGATGGCGTCAAGGACGGCGTCATCGAAGATCCGAAGCGCTGCGCCTACGACCCGAAGGCGCTCGTCGGCACATCTGCCGGAGAATGCGGCGCGTTCACCGAGGCCGATGCCGGCGTGATCCGGAAGCTGTGGGAGGGTCCTCGCAAGGAAGATGGCACCTTCATGTGGTACGGCCTGCCGCGCGGCGCCGACTTGAACGCGCTGTGGACCAGCGGGGGAACGCCTCTTCGCCCCGTGCCGTTCGGCATCTCGATGGACTGGTTCCGGTATTTCCTGACGCAGGACCCGAAGTTCGACGGCAACACCGTCACACCGGCGGGTTACGAACGGTTCTGGGAGCAATCGGTGGAGCAGTTCGGAGACGTGTTCGGCACCGACAATCCCGACCTGACCGCGTTTCGCGATCGCGGCGGGAAGGCGATCGTATGGCACGGTTGGGCGGATCAGCTGATTACCGCCGAGGGAAGCGTGGACTACTACACGCGCGTCCAGCAGCAGATGGGCGGCGCGAAGAAGACGGCGGAGTTCGTCCGGCTCTTCATGGCGCCAGGCGTGGCGCATTGCGCCGGCGGCGCGGGACCCGCACCGACGGGTCAGCTCGAGGCGTTGCTCGCGTGGGTCGAGGACGGCAAGGCGCCCGAGTCGCTCCTGGCCACGCAGCGCGATCAGGGCGGAGCGGTCACGCGGTCGCGGCCGGTGTGCGCGTATCCGCTCGTCGCGAAGTACAAGGGCCGTGGCAGCACGGACGAGGCTTCCAATTTCGAGTGCAGCACAGGGTTCTAGCCCCGTAGGGGCCGGTCTTCAGACCGGCCCAGGCGGGTCTGAAGACCCGCCTCTACGTCAACTTTCAGGGACGAGCGTGTGTGGTGAGGACGCAGGTCGGCATCGTTGGAGCGGGCCCGGCGGGGTTGCTGCTGGGCCAGCTCCTTCATCGCAACGGCATCGACTCGGTCATCGTCGAGAACCGCAGCCGCGATTACGTCATCGACCGCGTGAGGGCCGGCGTGCTCGAGCAGGGCACCGTGGACCTGCTGAACGGCATCGGCGTCGGTGCAGGACTTCAGCGGGCCGGGCTTCGGCACGAAGGTCTGTACGTCAGCTTTCGGGGCGAGCGGCACCGCATCGACCTGGCCGACCTGACCCAAGGCAAAGCGATCACCGTTTACGGGCAGAACGAAGTCGTCCGCGATCTGATCGACGCGCGCATGGCGACCGCGCGTCCGTTGTATTTCGAGGCCGACCACGTCTCGGTGGCCGCGCTCGGCACGTCCAGCCCTGTGCTTCGCTTCCACCATGGCGGCACGGACCACGAGGTTCACTGCGACTTCATCGCCGGTTGCGACGGTTTTCACGGCATTTGCCGGCCCTCGATCCCACCCGGCGTACTCACTGTGTACGAGCGTGTCTATCCGTTCGGCTGGCTCGGGATCCTCGCGGAAGCCTCGCCATCGTCGGACGAGCTCGTCTACACGTGCCACGAGCGCGGCTTTGCGCTGTTCAGCATGCGCTCGCCGAAGATCACGCGGCTCTATCTCCAGGTGCCGCCGGACGAGCCGATCGAGTCGTGGCCGGACGAGGTGATCTGGGAGGAGATGCTGACGCGGATGACGACGGGGGACGGGTGGCGGCCGAACGTAGGCCGGATCATCCAGAAGGGCGTGACCCCGATGCGCAGCTTCGTGGCCACGCCGATGCGCTACGGCCGTCTGTTTCTCGCCGGCGACGCCGCGCACATCGTCCCGCCGACGGGCGCCAAGGGGTTGAATCTGGCGGCGTCCGATGTCCTGGTGCTCGCAGCGGCGATGAAGGCGTTCTACGAGCGCGGGTGCACCGAGGGGCTGGACGACTACTCGGGCGTGTGTGTTCGCCGCGTCTGGAATGCGCAGCGGTTCTCGTGGTGGATGACGTCAACGCTGCATCGCTTTCCGGACGAGAACGCGTTCGACCATCAGCGTCAGCTCGCCGACCTCGATTACCTCACCGGCTCCCGCGCCGCGATGACGAGCCTCGCGGAGCAGTACGTCGGGCTGCCGGCGGAGGTGCCGTTCGAGTCCGCAGGACTGTAGCGCCAGCCTGAGCGAACCACACACCATGATCTACAATGCGCGCGCATGCAGGTCACCGGCGCCAGCGGCGTCGTGTCCGCCGCAACAAGTCCCGTTGCCTTCTCGGAGACCATTGCCCCAACCGCCATCTCAGCGTCGTATCGTCTGGGCCTGGTGCTCGTCACAATCGCAATGATCCTGGTGCCCCTGCTGTACCTGTTACTCATCGGCGCCGTGGCGTGGTTCCTCGTCTGGCACCTGACGGCGAACACCTGGATCCTCTCCAGCGGGTCGGGCGCGCAGTGGCGGCTTCTGGGCTATCTCACGCCGGCCCTCGCCGGCGCCACGTTGCTGTTTTTCATGGTCAAACCGATCCTGGCCCGGCGAGTTCGTCGCGGCGACCCGATTCAGGTGACTGACGCCGAACAACCGGCTCTGCATGCGCTCATTCGCGAGATCTGCCACCAGGTGCGCGCGCCACTTCCGTCACGAGTCCAGGTGGATTGCATGGTCAACGCGTCAGCCACGCTGCGCGGCGGCGGGATCGTCGGTCGCCAGCTCGATCTCACGATCGGCCTTCCTCTGGTGACCGGACTCTCGGTTCGCGAGTTGAGCGGCGTTCTCGCACACGAGTTCGGTCATTTCGCGCAGGGCGGGGGAATGCGCATGACCGCGTTGATTCGAGGAATCAACTTATGGCTGTACCGCGTGGTGCACGAGCGGGACACGTGGGACAGCAAGCTGGAGGAATGGTCGAAGGAAGGCGATTGGCGCGTGGTCATCCCGATGGCGCTGGCGCGTCTGTCGGTGTGGGCGTCGCGACAGGCGCTGGCCGCAGTGACCATGGTCGGCCACGGCGTGAGCTGCTACATGCTGCGGCAGATGGAGTTCGACGCCGACAGCTACGAGATAAAGATCGCCGGAACGAACGCGTTCACGCGAACGATGGTCCGACTCCGGGAGCTGTCGGCCGGCTCGCAGATGGCGTACAGCCGACTGAAGCAGTCGCTCGACAACCGGGCCATTCCGGAAGACCTGCCGCTGCTATTCGCTGAATTCAGCCGACGGCTGCCGGATGGCATCCGCGAAAGGGTCCAGAACGTCCCTGACGACCCTACCGGGACGTTCGACACACACCCGTCAGACGCCGACCGGGTTGCGGCCGCACAGGTGATGGCGGCGAGCGGTGCGCTCGTGGGCGGAGACGAGCCCGCCACGATCCTGTTTCGCGCGTTCGACCGCCTGTCGGCCGTGGTCACGCGTCATCACTACGAAGACGACCTTGGCCTCGAGCTCGATGGCATCCGGCTCGTCGCAGCCGATGAAGCGCTGCGTGGGGCCGAAGATCAGCGGCGCACCGAAACGGCCGTCCGCAACTTCTTTAACGGTCGCGTCAGCGTCACACGTCCGCTGCGGATCCTTGTCGACGATGTCGCCACGATGGAAGTCGCCGATCTTGACAAGGCCCTCGAGGAATCGCGAGCCGCCATGAACGCGTCCAGTGTTTCCGACGAATCGTATCGGGCCTTCGAGCACTACCAGGTTCGCCGCGATCTGGCTTTCTGCGCTGAGCACCTGTTTCTCGCCGGCCTGCCGACGGTTGACGCTGAACGGTTCTCGCTTGCGGAGCCGACGCTCGACGGAGCGCAGTCGACCCAGAGCTGGGCGCAGCAGGAACAGGACAAGCTGCGTGCCGATCTCGATCCGTTCGACGCACTGGTTGCGCGCCGACTCGCCATCGGCGCGCTCGTTCTCGACCGACGCCAGCGTTCCGACGATGCGCGTGCGTTGACGCTCGCGGTGAACGCGCTGGCCGAGGCCGTGCCGTTCACCGTAGACGCTCGGCGCTCCACGATGGCCATGGTCTTCCTCGACGAGGCCACTCCGGTGCTCGGAACCTCTCCACAGTTGCGCGCGCGGATGGCCAGCCTCGCGGCGGCTGTCAACGAATGCCGAACCCGCGCGTTTGAGATCCTCGGTCAAGCGACGATCCCGGGGGGCGAGTCGGGTGATGCATGGCAGCGACTGCTTGCGGATGCGCCGCAACTCGCGCCCCACGACGTCCTGCAGCGGCTGATGGAGCTGTACTGGGGGTGTCTGTCGCAGCTCGCGCGACTCGTGAGCCAAGCTGAAGCATCGACTGCGGCGTAGCCGTTCGAAGGAGATGCCTGCGGAGAGTTCGTGCAGGCGGCAGTGTATGGTGAGTATCATCTCCCAGCCACATCCGGCGCTGCGCGCCTGGTTGAGCTGAAGCTGGAGGAGATCGTCATGGTCGGTTCCTTTCTCGTGATGGCTGCCGCTACGCTGCTTCAGCAGCCGTCATGCGACGCGCTCAAGACGCTCTCGCTGCCGCACGCGACGATCACGTCGGCTGAATTCGTTGCGGCCGGCAGCGCGGCGCCGGGGCGAGGCGGCCGGGGTGGCCCGGGCGCGCCGCTGCCCGCGCACTGCCGGGTCGCGGCCACGCTGACGCCCTCGGCCGATTCCCACATCGAGATGGAACTGTGGCTGCCGACCGAGAACTGGAACGGCAAGTTCCTGGCCCTCGGCAACGGCGGATGGGCAGGCACCATCTCGCTCGACGCGATGGCGCCCGCGCTTCGGCGCGGCTATGCGACGGCCTCGAACGATACGGGCCACAAA
>DASTDQ010000503.1:0-4356 GCA_035710305.1 Vicinamibacterales bacterium
GGACCAAGATGTCCCTAACGCCTGCCGCAGCCGCAGCCGAAAACAGGAGGGTATCGAGGTGACTGGATGCTTGTCGCGTTGCTGCTGACCACGCTGCTTGCCGGCCCCGGTGCCGACGCGCAGGCTCAGGTTCCCACACAGGCCGAGGCCGAGGAGCTCGCACGACAGGGACAGCATGTCGAGGCCCTGGACGCGTTTCGCAGGCGCGCCGCGAACAATCCCAACGACCTCAACGCCCGGCTGTGGATCGCCCGCCTGCACGAGGAAATGGGACGGCCGGACCTCGCCGAACCGGTCTACCGCAGCGTGCTGCTCGAGGCGCCAGACAACGTGGATGCCGCGATCGGAATTGGCCGCACGCTGGTGAGCCTGCACCGGGGCGAAGACGCTATAACGGCGCTCGGCCGCGCCACGCAGCTCGCGCCGAAGGACCCCAACATCGCCGCGTCGCTCGGCGCTGCGCATCTGCAGGCGGGGAACATCAAGCTCGGGCTCTCCTATCTGGACATGGCCGCTTCGGTCGCGCCAACCCCGGAAAACCAGCTCGCGCTCGAAGAGGCGCGCCGCCTCCACGGCCATCGGGTGGAGGCCTCGGCGTTCTACGAACAGTTCAGCGAGGGCGTGCCCGATGCCGGCAACGGAAACCTGCTGGTCGACTACAGGCTGCACGATCGTTTTCGCGTCATGGGACGCGGCCAATACCAGCGCAAGTTCGATGTCTCGGATCAGCGGGGCGGCGGGGGCTTCCGGTGGCAGCCGCCGTACATGACCGTCGTCGTGTCGGCGCTGTTCGGGCCTGGCAACGACGTGCTGCCCGAGGCTGATGCGCTCTTTCAGGTCGGGCAGACAGTACGCTACGGCACGTGGGACCTTCAGTACCGGTACGTCAGCTTTCCCGACGCGCACGTATCGGTCTTCTCGCCCGGCATCCGCTGGGAGGGCGACGGTGCCTGGTTCGGTGTCCGCTACGCGCTCGCGATCACCGACTACGCGTCGTTCCTGAACAACGAGGACAGCCACACCGCGGCGGTCGAGAGCGGCTACAGGGTGAGACCACGGGTCTGGGTCAACGTCGGATACATCTACGGCGTGGACGATTTCGACACGCTTTCTCCAGACCGCCTCGGCGCTTTCAAGGCACACACGATCCGGGGCGGCGTCAGGATCGACCTGGCCTCCCTGACATCAATCGTGGGCGGATACGATTACCAGTGGCGCGAGGACGATTCATCGATGAGCCGCGTCACGGTCAAGCTCATTCAGTCGTTCTAGGCCCGTCAACTCCCAACGCCCAACCTCCAATTTCCAATTCATCTGTGTTTGGGAGTTGGGAGTTGGATATTGGGCGTTGACCCCTGTCGCCCTGTCCGAAGGACACCACAGCCGTCGCCTTCGAAAGACGGTCGGCCCTTTTCATCCCGGGTTTTTCAGGGGTTTTTCATCGCCCGCTGTGGCCCGAAGTTTGCGGTCCAGCTCGGCATGCGCTACTTGCTGCCGGCACTTCTCGTTCTGACAACGGGGACGGGCGCAATCGCTGGCCCGCCTGAGGAGCAGGATCGACCGCCGTTCCAGGCCCCGCGGTCCTCACCCGACTTTCTGTTCGGTCGTCCAGACGGCTCCGTTGGCGTCCGCGGCAGCTGGGTGTTTGCGCGCGCCAGCAGCGACTGGTTCGACTTCGTCGGCGAGCAGTTGACGATCGACGACGGCGCGTTCAACGCGCCCGCCATCGGAGCCGACGTCGCCTTTTCCATGTCACCCCGGCTCGACGCGGTCTTCAGCGTGGACTACAGCTCCCGGAAGGCGTTCTCCGAGTACCGCAGCTTCGCCGAGAACGGCCTGCCGATCAACCAGACCACGGAGCTTCGCGGGGTGAACCTCGGCGGCAGCCTCAAGTTCTCGCTGACACCGCGCGGCGATGAAGTGGGGCGCCTCGCATGGGTGCCGCGTGGAGTCGTGCCGTACGTCGGCGCCGGAGGCGGCTTCTACTGGTTCGAGATGCTCCAGTACGGCGACTTCGTTGACTACACCGACTATTCGATCTTCACCGACGCCTTCGAGTCAAGCGGCTGGACACCAAGTGTGTCCCTATTCGGAGGAGCCGATGTGAAGCTGCACCGGCGCGTCTTCCTGAATCTCGAGGCGCGGTACCTTTGGGCTACCGGGGACCTCGGACCGCAGTGGGTCGGCTTCGAGCCAATAGACCTGGCAGGCCTTCGCGTCGCGACCGGCATCAACTTCGTGTTCTAGTGGACTGTATGAACTGGAAGAGTACCGCGAACAACGAGCTTCGACCGCAATTCTCCGGCCGCGACAACGGAGCGGCCGGTAGTAGTCCGCGAAGGGCATACCATTAGAGGAGCGACACCATGAGGATGTTGGCTCTCATTTCGGCGCTGGCCCTGGTCCCTGCCACGGCTACCGCACAGAACTCGTCGAACTCCCGCTGGAGTAACTGGCTTGGATGCTGGGAGCTGGTGACCGATCGCTCGGATGAGGACGCACCCGACGGGCAACAACCAGACGCGCCCTCGTTGAAGCCTGGAGCGGCTGCCCTTCCCCAGGTCTGCGTGCGGCCGGCCCCGGGTGGCGCGACGTTCACGACCAGCGCCGCAAACCAGCCGCCCCTCGAGCAGACGGTCATCCCGGACGGCGCCAACCATCCAATCGTCCAGCAGGATTGCCGGGGCACGCAGCGAAGCGAATGGTCCCGGGACGGCTTGATGCTCTTCACACGGGCGACGCTCACGTGCGCCGAGGGTCAGGAAACCCGCCACGTCTCGGGCCTTTCACGAGTCGGCCCCGGGTCGTGGGTAGACGTCCAGGCTGTGGACGTGGACGGGCAGGAATCGATTCGCGTCCGGCGCTACCGCCGCGCCTCGGACAGCGCTCGAACGACCCGCAGGGCACGTCCCTTGTCGATAGAGGAAGTGACGGAGGCCAGCCGTAAGGTGCCGTCCGGCGTGCTCGAAGCCACGCTCGTCGAGACCTATTCCACGTTCTGGCTGTCCGGGCAGCTGCTCCGCTCTCTTCAGAAGGACGGCGTGCCGCCGAATGTGACCGACCTGATGATCGCGCTGTCCTATCCGGACCGCTTCGACGTGGGCCGCAGGGGATCGGACGATCGCGCCGCAGGGACGACAACGACGACGATCGATGAGGGTCTTGCAGCCGTGGGCTGGGGAGTCGGCCTTCCGCCGCCCTGGTACGCAGATCCTTTCTACTCCGGGTACTACCCGTACTTCTATTCGCCGTACTACTACCCCTACGTCGACCATTACTACTACCCGCCCTACTACGGCTCGTCTGTCGTCGTGATTGAAGACGACGGAAAGCTGGGCACCGGAGCTGCGCGTGCGGTGAACGGCGTTGGATACACGCGCGTGCGGCCTCGTAACGACGGCGGCGGCCAGCGACCGGAGCCGAGAGGTGCCTTCGTCAGCTCACCATCCTCGGGCGGGAGCTCGTCGTCGGCATCGTCTGGTCCGTCCTCGTCCGGCTCATCGTCGTCCGGTTCGTCGTCTTCGTCCGGCTCGGCGCCATCCTCATCCGGGGGCTCGACCGTGTCGAGCCAGGGACATTCGAGCGGCGGTTCGAGCGGGGATACGGGACGGACGGCCCAACCGAGATAGTGGTATTCTGGCGGCCCTTTAACCCAGGACTCGCTCGTGCCAGCACGAGCGAGCTGCAGTGTAGAGGAGCGCCGCCATGCAACGACAGACCACTGCCGACTTCCACCCGGAAGTCCTGAGACTCTTCGACCGTTACGTTCACGGCCTCATCGATCGCCGAGGGTTCCTGGAGGGCGCCGGCAAGTACGCAGCTGTCGGGACGACGGCTGTTGGGCTGCTGGAAGCGCTCAGCCCCAAGTACGCCGAGGCACAGCAGATCGCCAAGGACGACAAGCGAATCAAGGCCGAGTACGCGGAGTACCAGTCGCCACAAGGCCACGGCAAGATGCGGGGCTATCTCGTGCGTCCCGCCAACGCGAAGGGCAGATTGCCCGGCATCGTCGTCGTTCACGAGAACCGGGGCCTGAATCCACACACCGAGGACGTGGCGCGCCGCGCAGCGCTCGAGAATTTCGTCGCGTTCGCGCCGGATGCGCTCACGCCCCTTGGCGGATACCCCGGAACCGACGAAGCCGGCGTCGAGATGCAGCGCAAGCTGGAGCAGCCAAAGATCCAGGAGGACTTCCTGGCAGCCGTCAACTGGCTACGAGCCCATCAGGAGACCACGGGACGCGTAGGTATCGTCGGGTTCTGTTTCGGGGGCGGCATCTCCAATGCGATGGCCGTGCGCGTCCCGGAACTGGGAGCCGCAGTCCCCTTCTATGGAGGACAGCCCAGGGCCGAGGAC
>DASTDQ010000504.1:0-3603 GCA_035710305.1 Vicinamibacterales bacterium
GAAATCGTCGGCGGGCAACTGATGCGCATGTGTACTTCCCGCGCGCCGGCACTTCGGACCATTCGAACGATCTTGCGGCTGGTCGTTCCGCGAACGATCGAGTCGTCCACGAGCACGACGCGTTTGCCCTCGAGGATGCTGCGAACCGGGTTCAGCTTCACGCGAACGCCGAAATGGCGGATCGAGTGCTGCGGCTCGATGAACGTCCGCCCCACATAGTGGTTGCGAATCAGGCCCATGCGCAGCGGCAGACCCGACGCTTCGGAGTAGCCGATCGCGGCGCACACACCGGAGTCCGGGATCGGCACGACCACGTCGGCCTCGACGCTCGACTCACGGGCCAGCCTGCGGCCGAACTCCGTGCGGATCTCGTTGACGCTTTCGCCGAAGACGTAGCTGTCGGGCCTCGCGAAATACACGTGCTCGAAAATGCACTGCGCGCGCGGAGCCGGCGGGAACGGTTTCAGCGACTTGAGGCCGTGCGCGGTTACGACGACGATTTCGCCGGGCTCGATGTCGCGGACGTACGTGGCCCCAATGAGGTCCATTGCGCACGTCTCGGAACAGATCACCCACGCGTCGCCGAGCCGGCCAAGCGCGAGCGGGCGGAAGCCGTGCGGATCGCGCGCGCCGATCAGCCGGTCCTTGGTCATCATCACGAACGAGTAGGCGCCGCGCACCTGCGACAGCGCATCGATGATCGCCGTCTCCGCGCTCTCTTCACGCGAGCGCGCAAACAGGTGGACGATCACCTCGGTGTCGGTCGTTGCCTGGAAGATCGCTCCGTTCCTGACGAGCTCGTCGCGCAGCTCGGTGGCGTTGACGATGTTGCCGTTGTGCCCGACGGCAAGCTGACCGTGGGCGCTGTCCACCAGGATCGGCTGCGCGTTGGCGATCCGGCTTTCCCCGGCCGTCGAGTACCGCACGTGACCGACCGCCATCCGTCCCGGCAGCTTGGCGAGAGCCGCCGTGTCGAAGGCATCGTGGACGTAGCCCATCGCCCTGGACACGCGGATAACCGACCCGTCGGACGCGGCAATCCCCGCGCTTTCCTGCCCGCGATGCTGCAGGGCATAGAGGCCAAGGTACGCGAGGTTGCTGGCCTCTGGGTGGCCGAAGATTCCGAAGACCCCGCACTCGTCACGAAACTTGTCGAACATCAACAGTCCTCAGGGCTCAAGGCCCAGGCCTCAGAGGCCCCAGGTTGTAGTCGATCTGAGGCCTGAGGCCTGGTTCCTGAGCCCTTCGTAGTGTACGACGTCATGCAATGGCCTTGCGGAGTTCGAAGTACGAGGCTATCGAGCCCGACCAGAGACGCTCGGCCTCCATCAGCGGCTCGTCGACGACACGGCGTCCGTCGACGGAAATCCGGATGCGCTCGCCGCCGACACGACCGATTCGCGCGGCCGGGACGCCGGCGGCCGCGGCAGCGGCAAGAAGGACGGCGGCCTTCGACGGGCTGACGGACACCACGGCTCGGGAGGCAGATTCGCCAAAGAGCGTGGCGGTGTCGACATAGCTCGCGGCCGCGCTCACCCCCGGGACGTCCACTTCGACTCCCAGTGAAGAATCAAAGCAGCACTCGGCGAGCGTCACGGCGAGGCCCCCCTCCGAGCAATCGTGCGCCGAGCGGATCACTCCCCCCGCTGCTCCCTCCACGAGGACGCGTTGAAGCGCTGCCTCCCGGGAGAGATCGAGGGCCGGTGGCAAGCCACGGTTCTGACCGTGAACGACGTGAAGGAACTCGCTTCCGCCGAGCTCGTCCCGGCTGTCGCCGAGGAGCACCACGACGTCGCCTTCGTCGCGGAACGCCCTGGCGACGACGCGATCGGCATCTTCGATGAGACCGACCATCCCGATGACCGGGGTCGGTAACACCCCTTTGCCGTCCGTCTCGTTATAGAGGCTGACGTTGCCTCCCGTGATCGGGATGTCGAGCGCACGGCACGCCGCGCCCATGCCTTCGACGGCGCGGGCGAACTGCCACATGATTTCGGGCTTTTCGGGATTCCCGAAGTTGAGACAGTTTGTCGCGCCGATCGGCGTTCCTCCCGCGCACGCCACGTTTCGCGCGGCCTCCGCGACGGCTAGCTGCGCTCCCGCAAACGGGTCCAGGTAGACGAAGCGTCCGTTGCAGTCGGCCGACAGCGCGAGGGCTCGAGACGTACCCTTCACCCGCACGACGCCAGCGCCCATGCCGGGCAGCACCAGCGTATTGGTGCGGACCATGTGATCGTACTGCCGGTAGACCCATTGCTTGCTCGCGATCCCCGGAGAGGCGAGCAGTCGCTTGAACACCCCGCCTGGCGCCGGCGGCGTCCCCAGTTTGGCCAAGTCGAGCCGCTGTACGTCGGCGATGTAGGACGGAGTCGCCATCGGCCGGCGATACATCGGGGCTTCGTCGGTCAGCGCCTTATTCGGAATGTCGGCCACGACCTGCCCGCGATTCTTCACTTGCAGGCGGCCACCAGTCGTCACTTCCCCGATACGGACGGCATGGAGGTCCCATTTGCCGAAGATCTGCTCGACCTCTGGCTCCCGTCCCTTCTTCACCACGAGCAACATCCGCTCCTGCGACTCGGAGAGCATGATCTCGTAGGGCGTCATCCCCGCTTCCCGCTGCGGGACGAGCGAGACGTCGATTTCGACGCCGGCGCCCCCGCGCGAACCCATCTCGCAGGTCGAACAGGTCAACCCCGCCGCACCCATGTCCTGGATCCCGACGAGGGCTCCCGACTTCATCACCTCGAGACACGCCTCGAGCAGGAGCTTCTCCATGAAGGGATCGCCGACCTGCACCGCCGGCCGCTTCTCCGCCGACTTCTCGTCGAACTCGGCGGAGGCCATCGTGGCGCCGTGAATGCCGTCCCGGCCGGTCTTGGCGCCCACGTAATACACCGCGTTGCCGGTGCCGGAGGCCGTCCCCTTGATGATCTCGTCGGCTCTCGCGATACCGAGGCAGAACACGTTGACCAAGGGATTGCCGGTATAGCTCTCGTCGAACCCGATCTCGCCGCCGATTGTCGGGATCCCGATCGCGTTGCCGTAGCCGCCAATCCCCGACACCACACCGGCCATGGTCCGGCGGACGAGCGGATCGTCGAGGGAGCCAAAGCGAAGCGAGTCGAGAAGAGCGATGGGCCGGGCGCCCATCGTGAAGATGTCCCTGATGATGCCGCCGACGCCGGTCGCGGCGCCTTGATACGGCTCGATGAAGGACGGGTGGTTGTGGGACTCGATCTTGAAAACCGCGGCGAGACCGTCGCCGATGTCCACGGCGCCCGCGTTTTCGCCTGGCCCCTGCAGCACGCGCCGTCCCGTCGTCGGGAGCGTCTTGAGATGCACGCGTGAGCTCTTGTAGCTGCAGTGCTCTGACCACATCACGGAGAAGATGCCGAGCTCCGTGAGATTGGGTTCGCGGCCGAGCATCGATACGATCCGCGCGTACTCGTCGCGGGTGACACCATGCCGCTGGAGTACCGAATCTGTAATGGGGTCGGGAGTCATCGGAATGACGCCGGGTTGAATTTCGCGGAATACGACGCCGGGTTGAATTTTGTGGCACCGAAATTCAACCCGGCGTCATTTACAAACGCCTCGCGA
>DASTDQ010000505.1:0-2532 GCA_035710305.1 Vicinamibacterales bacterium
GCGCACGAACACCGCCGGCGCCCCGCCCGCTTGCATGACGCGCACGGTCACGTCGGTGAAGGGAACGGACGTGAAGCCGAGCCGCTCGTAGAACGCAGGGCCGATTTCCGAGAACAGGGCCGCGGCGAGCGCACCCTCGGCGCGCGCCTGCTCGAGAAGGTGCTCGACGAGCCGGGATGCGTGTCCTCTGCCGCGCTGCTCCGGCGGCGTGAACACGGCGCCGATGCCGGACATCCACCCGCGGCGGCCGTCGATCCGGACGGAGTGGCGATACCGCTTCGCGGTGGCGAGCAGTTGTCCGGCGTCATCGACCAGGGCGAACCGGTGCAGGTGACCGGCGCCCCAGGCGGTCCGCAGCTGGCCTTCGTTCCAGCGGCCGTACGCCGGACGCGACAGCCCTTCGTGCCACAGCTCGAACGTGTGGTCGAGAATGCGATCCAGCAACGCTCCCTGGGCGAGTACGATGTCCATGCGAATCGAGCATGCATTGTACCGGCGCGCCGGATGCGAGCTGGGTTGGTGTACAAGAGGTCATGACCCCCGAAGACCTCCGCTACCCCGTCGGCCGCTTCGAGCCCGTGCTGCCCGTCACGAGCGACGTCCGCGCGGCGGCGATCGCCGAGATCGCGCGACTGCCCGGCGCGATGCGCGACGCGGTGAGCGGGCTGAGCGACGCGCAGCTCGACACGCCGTACCGCCCCGGCGGGTGGACCGTCCGGCAGGTCGTCCACCACGTCGCCGACAGCCACATGAACGGAATAATCCGCGTCAAGCTGGCGCTGACCGAAGAGTCGCCGACGATCAAGCCGTACGACGAGAACGCCTGGGCGCGGCTCGCCGACATGCGCCTGCCGATTCGCGTGTCCCTGGAGCTGGTCGACGGGATACACACACGCTGGGTCGCCGTGTACCGCGCCATGACCGCGGACCAGTTCGCCAGGAGCTTCCTCCACCCGGAGCACGGAAAGCGGATGACGCTCGACTACCACGTGCAGGAGTACGCCTGGCACTCACGCCATCACGTGGCCCACGTCACTGCGTTGCGGCGCCGCGAGGGGTGGTAACCAGATTTTTCCCCGGCCTGCGCCGAAGGCCCCCACGCAAGCGAGCTGTGGAGTAAGATGACGCCCGTGGCACGGGAGAAGGCGGATAGCGGCGACGCGCTCGGCATGATCGAGACGCGCGGTCTCGTCGGCATGATCGAAGCGGCCGATGCGATGCTGAAGACCGCCAACGTCGTGCTCGTGAGCTGGCAGAAGGTTGACGCGGGCCTGGTCACGGCGCTCGTGCGCGGCGACGTGGGCTCGGTCAAGGCCGCGACCGATGCGGGGGCGGCCGCCGCGCGCCGCGTCGGCGAGTTGGTCGGCGTGCACGTCATCGCCAGGCCGGCCGACGATCTGGAGAAGGTCTTCCCGATTCGCTAACGTCGCGCCCGTCTCTGCCGCGCCGTCAACGGCCGCAACGGGAGCTCCTCCCCCACCATCAGCAACGGCTCGCTCGGGCGATCCAGGTTGAAGAGCCGTCCATCCACCATTCGGGCGTACAGCTGGTCCCCGCCGATGAACAGCGCCATCGGGCCGCCGTCGCCGATCGCTTCGTACAGACGGACGCCGAACACGTCGCGCAACGTCGTCAGGAGCCGCCGCAGCTGGGGGACCGAGAAACCCCGGCGCCGCAGGTCTGCGAGCACTTGAAGCTCGAGCACGTCCAACGGCGTATACCGCCGCTCGGTGAAACCCCCGGCTTCTGTTCGATGGGACCGAATCGCGGACACGAAGACGCGACGGGCGTCCCACCACTGAAGCTGGCGCGCGCTCAGCCCCGTCATCGCCGCAACTTCGCGAGAGCTGTAGTGCTTCTTCAGTCGTATCGCCACGTATCAGCCTTCCGCGCGACGGTCGGGCCTCACGAGCGCCAGCTCGGCACGCTCCCGGCCGTCGATGACGAGGTCGGCCACGAGCGCCGCCGTGATCGGCGCCAGCAGCACGCCGTTCCGGTAGTGGCCCAGCGCATAGAGGACGCTCGGCATCGTCGTGGATCGGCCGATGATGGGGAGATCGTCGAACCCCTTCGGGCGCAGCCCCACCCGAACCTCCTGGAAACGCGCATGGCCGAGCGCAGGAAGAAGGTCGGCGGCCGCGTTCAGCAGTCCCCGGATTCCGTCGGCCGTGGGGTGCTCGTCGAAACCGACATCCTCTGACGTCGCGCCCACGAGGACCGACCCGTCGCGCCACGGCACGAGATAACAGTCGCGGCCCCAGATGACGCGCGAGGCGGCCGGCTCGTCGAGATGAAGCTGCACCAGCTGCCCGCGAATCGGCCGGATCGGCGGCGCGGGCGACGGCCGCGATTCGATCGGCCAGCAGCCTGACGCCAGGATCACGGCATCGGCCTGGACGACGTGAGTCTTCGTCGTCACGACCGCGGACGTCTGTCCGCCCTCGATTCGAATCGCCGTGTCGGTGGTGACGCATGCACCGCGAGCCTCGGCCGCGGCAACGAGCGCATGCGTCAGCGACGTCGCACACACGT
>DASTDQ010000506.1:0-2940 GCA_035710305.1 Vicinamibacterales bacterium
TCGCAGAACCGTGCGTCGTGTGAAGGGCGCCTGCCGGCTCGAAGAAGGTGCCGCCCGCGGGCACGACCCGTTCCGGCTCGTGGTTGATTCCAAAACTCAGCTGCCCCTCCACGACGTACCCGAGGACCGGCCCCGGATGACGGTGTCCCGGGCTCGGATTACGCCGGCCTGGTGGGATGTTCAGTTCCACGAGCACAGCCTCGAACCCTTCGAGAGGACCCGTCAGCGCGTGTCTCGCGAGTTCAGCAGGAGGCCGTGGCGCGGGTGTCTGCGCGTCGATGCCGATGGGCAGCAGCGAGGCCGCCGCGAGTCCGAGGAATGTCCGACGATCCTGCATGGTCAGAGTCTCCTTTCAACGAGAGCTGAAAACCCTGGTCCCCGGGTGGAACTGCGACCAGGCGAACCAGAACTGCGGCACGAGAATCACCTGTTTCAGTTGCGTGCCCTTCAACGGCCCTTCCAGGCACAGCCCATATGCGTTCCATGTCGAGCGAGTGTCGAGATCGATCACGGAGCTGGCGTCCTCATTCGCCGCCTGAAACGTGAGCACCTTGCCTGTGACGCGCGCGTCGAATGCCGTCGTCGTATCCGACGAGGGCTGATGGACGATGACAATGGGCAATCCGCCCACGCGGTCGTTGACGACGCGTGCGCTTCGTAGCGCCGGGAACGGATACGCGACAGTCTCGCCGCCGACGTCGAGGCCGGCCACGGTCTCCCGCGGCGGCAATCGTTGATCGACGGCAAGGGCGCCGTTCGGCGCCCCTGCGGGACCCACACGCGTGACGGCTTTGATCCGCCTGCTGTGATCGGGCATGCGCTCCGCGTATCCCGGCAGGGGCTTGAGCACCATCGTGTCGGGATACCGCTTGCGCCACGCTGCCCATGTGGTGCGAACCGACGGATAGAGCGTCAGGCGCGTGCCTTTGAGGGGGCCGTCGATCGCTTCGCCAGTGGCCTGCTGCCAGCTGCTGCCGGTTTCCGCGTCCTTCTGCACCTCGTTCGCGGCAACCATTCGGTCGTATTGGAAGTGCAGCGTCCGCCCCTTCACCTCGGCGCGAAAGACGATGCCTGTGTTGCAGACTCCGCACCATGTCACCGAGATTGGCCCGTCCGGGAGCTGGTCGGACACCGCGCCATGCTGAGCGAGGTCTGCCGCCGGGAACGCCTTGGCCACCTTGCCGCTCGCGACGCCGAGCAGGATGTCGTCGTCCTGAAGAAACGTCGCTTCTACCGCAGCCACGAATTCCGGCTGGTGAACAGCCGTGTAGGGCATCCGCGTCCCCTGCGGGGTCTGCGCGAGGACCAGCGCTGCGATTGCGGCCAAGTGTTTCATGGTTCTGTCCTTGTCGTCGCGCGCTCCGTCAGCGGGCTGCCGCTCGGGACCACCAGGAATGCCACGGCCCGGACGGGCGCGTCGGGGTTCGCGGAACTGAACGACGTGTGAAGGGCGCCATGCGGTTCGAAGAACGTGCCGCCCGCGGGGATGATCTGGTCGGGCTCGTGATTGATGGCCGTTCGCATCTGCCCATCGACGACGTACCCGAGGATGGGACCGGGATGGCGATGCGCCTGGCTCGCAGCGCCTGGCGCGAAGTTCACTTCCACGAGCACTGCGTCGAACCCTTCGAGAGGACCCGTCAGCGCGTATCTCGCCAGCTCGCCAGAGCGCCGAGGGGCGGCCGGTTCCGTCGTTGACATCGATTCGGTCAGCACTGTGGCGGTCCAGACTGATGCCAGCACGACCGCCGCGAGCGCGACCGGCACGGGCACGCGAATCGTGCCGGTAATCAGCCAGCGCCACCACGACCGATGCGCGTGCGGAGGGCCGAGATGCGGCGGGACATCCGGTGCCTTCCATTCACGCAGCAGTCGATTCAGCTCTTGGTCGTCCATACGGTCCTCATGGTGCTGGGTTGACGCCTCTCGAGCGGCGCCAGCATGCGGCGCAGATTTTCGCGGGCGCGATGCAGCCGCGACTTGACCGTGCCGACGTCCGCGTCTACGGCGCGCGCGACCTCGGCAAGCGTCAGGCCTTCGTACTCGACGAGGATCACCACCTCGCGTTGCAGCGGCAGCAGCGCGCCCACGGCCCGGCCGACCATGTCGCCGATGGTGCCGCGATCGAGGTCGAGCGGCTCTGCGACAACCGCCTCGTCATCGAGCGGCTCGAGCCGATGTTCCTTGCGCAAGTGCTTGAGGGCGAGGTTCCGCGCCATCACGAACAGGAACGTGCGCAGCGTCCCGCGCGCTGGATCGAATCGATCTGGATGTCGCAGCAGGCCGACGAACGCGTCCTGTGTGATGTCCTCTGCCGCGGCCGCCGAGCCGCACATGCGCCAGGCGAAACGGTACACGGCGCCCTTGTGCTGGTCGAATGCGGCCTGGAACTCAGCGTCTGTCACGTGGCTCGCTGACAATTACCGCGAGACCGCCCCGAGGATACGGGCGACCCCCTTGCAAATCAGGGCAGCGCCTGCCGCACGAGCGTCCGCCAGGAGGGTCCGCGCCACTGCATCCAGAGGAACACGGCCAGTCCGACCAAGACGTAGCCCGCCATCGGGAGAAGGCCTCCCTCTCCTCGAAGCCAGCTCTGGTCCTCGCCCACCGTGAAGAACTTCGGGAACAGCCATTGGGAGATGGTGTTGTGAAAGCTGTGCAGGAAGACTGCCGGCCAGAGGCTGCGCGCGCGGTACGACTCCCTCGCCCAGATGAACGTCACCGCCAAATCCCCGATCGCGAAGAGAGCCAGGCTCGTGGCGAGGCTGCCGGCCTCTGCGTACCCGGCAAAGGCCATGAGCGGTGCGTGATACGCAAGTTGGCAGAGCATGACGACGACCACGCTCGCGCGGACGCCGGCGGCATCGAGGCGCGGCTGCAGGTACCCGCGCCAGCCGATCTCCTCTCCCATCGCCGTGAACGTTCCGAAGATTCCGAGGA
>DASTDQ010000507.1:0-3743 GCA_035710305.1 Vicinamibacterales bacterium
GTCACCTCGAGCATGCGGACGTGATGACGGATGAGCGTGAGCGGCACGACGAGCGGGACGAGGCCGCACCGATAGTCGTCAATCGTCTCCGCCAGCTCGCGCTTCGATGCTGCGTCGAGCCGGTCCTTGAAGTAGCCCGCCATGTGCTGCAGCACGTTCGTGTGCCGCCGAGCGGTCGCCAACTGCGCGAGCACTCGCATGAACCCGTCCACGTAGCGCTGCTCCAGCTCCCGCCGCGATACTCCGCGCGCGCCGGCCACGAGACGCCCGAGCTGGCGATACGCCTCGGGCGCATGCGCCAGCAGCAGCAGCTTGTGCGCGGTGTGAAAGCGCACCAGATCGCCCACGGTCCAGCGCGAGGCGAACACGCCGCGCAGCCGCCAGTAGGCGAACACCCGCTCGACGAAGTTGTCGCGGAGCCGCGGATCGGCCAGCCGCCCTTCTTCCTCGACGGGCAGGTGCGGGCACGCCTCGACGAGCGCCGCGGCAAACAGCCCTCGGCCGCCACGGGCAGGGGTCCCATGGCGATCGTAGACCTTCACACGCTCGAGTCCGCAGCTCGGCGAGTCCTTCTTGAGCACGTAGCCCGACAGATCCTCGCGGGTCAGCGCGGACACGCGCGATTGAGAAAAGCGCTCCATCGAAGCCGTCAGATCGATGCCGGTCTTGATGGTCAGCAGCCGCACGCCGTGCGCGGCGCGCACGAGCCGCATGGCCTCGCGCGGCGTGCCGAGGCCGCACTCGACTTCCGGACAGACCGGCACCCACTCGACGAAGCGGCCGAACGTCTCGGTCAGCAACGCGTCGCGCTTGTGGCCGCCGTCGAAGCGCACCGACTGCCCCAGCAGGCATGCGGAGATGCCGATGCGAACCGGCCGAGGCCTCGAATCGTCCGCGGCGTCAGATGGTACGGCTGTCATACGCCCAGTGCAGCACCGCCTGACGCTGCCGCCGCCGGCAGTCGAGGTCGCCTTTCTCGCAGTGCTTCCGGATGGCCGCGACGTGCCGCGCGATGGCTCGCCAGCGCCGGATCTGCCGCGTGTCGTCGCGCGTCCTCCGGCCCATGTAGTAGCGGCAGTACCACTGAAACCATCCGCGCGGATCCTGCGGGTGAATCCAGCCCTTCCGGCGCCACTCGGCCAGCGACTGCGAGGCATTCACGCCGAAGTAGTTGAGGCGCGGATCATGACGGGCGGGACACAGCTTCGCGCGGGCGATCCAGCTCGCGGGAAACTCGTCGCGGCAGTCGGTCATGTACTTGCCGCCGAACACGCCGAGCGCGAGCATCTGCTTCGGTGTGAGCTCCGGTGTGAATCCGGACGCGAAGTTGCGTCCCACGGGCTCGGTCCGGAAGTATACGTAGCCCTTCTGCATCCTGTCGTTGACGATGACCTTTCGTGTCATGAGATGGTGAAGGCCCGCCAGGCCGTGGTTGCGTCATTCATGCCGCAGCGCGCAGCGTTCCGGATCATCATCGATCTGCTTCCGAGTGTGACGTCTGCGCGAGGCGCTCGACGTCGTATCCGTTCGCGCGGGCGACGGCCCGCGCCGCGGCGGCATTCCGCTCATCGAGTCGCGGCGTGCGCCCGAGAACCCACAGATAGTCGCGGTCCGGCGATCCGACCACCGCCCACGAATAATCCTCCGCGAGGCCGATGATCCAGTAGTCTCCCCAGACGACCGGCAGGAGCGAGAGCCACGCGGGAGCGAAACGCACCTTCAGTTTCGCGAAGGCTCTCTCGTCGACGACGCGTGCGACGCCGCGCGCCTCGGTCTGACCATCGGCGGTCCGGCACCGGTTGACCACGTCGAGGCGCCCGTCAGGGCGGCGGGCGTAACTGGCCCGCACGTCGCCGACGCACTGGCGCTGAAACCGATTCGGAAACCGCGCGATCTCGAACCAGTCGCCCGCATATCGATCCAGATCGACGAACGGGACGGTCCGAACCGGTTCCGGCGTCTGCGCGCGCGCGGTCGCCGTTTGCAGCGTCGCCGCAGCGGCGAGAGCGGCCACCGCCGCCGTCGCCCCTCGGGCCGTGCCCGGTCGGCGCGGACGGCCGACGCTGGCCCGAACGACTCGATGGCGGTACGCAAACGCGAGCGTGAGCACGGGCCGGAGCAGGACTGCCGCGACACGGTTCAACGCGCTATGGCGGGAGACCGCGAACTCGAGTTGGTCCCGGTGGAGCGTGTGCGACGCCCCGATCGGCTCGAACAGATGCGCGTGGCGCCAGACAGCGAACGGACCGCGCACCTGCTCGTCGCAGAATCGCCGGCCGGGAATGTAGCCGTAGTGCCGCACGATCCAACGGACGCGTGCCGGGCTGACGCCAATCGACAGCGTGACGCGCCCCCCATCGCGGATGCCACCTTCCTGCTCCTCGATCCGCAGCAGCCCCGGCGGAGTCATCGCGGCGAGCGCTCCGGGCCGCTCGTGCCAGCCGAACACCTCGGCGGTCGGCGCGCCGATCGTCGAGCAATACGTGAACGTCGACAGGGGCGCCGCGACGACCTGGGTGGTCGCCGCCGGCCCCGGACCGACGCGCTTGGGCAGCCGCGCGAGCCACCGCACCGCGCGGCCGCCTTCCTCGAGCACTCGAAGGAGGCGGCCGCCGATGTAATCCCTGACGCCGGCAAGCATCGTCGCGGCCATGCTCTCGAGCGTCCTATTCCTCCCGCGGAAGCAGCACGGCGTCAACGACGTGAATAACGCCATTGCTCGCGGCGATGTCGGTCTTGACGACGTGCGCTCCGTCCACCATCACGGTGCCCCCGCGCGCCGTGATCGACAGCATGTCGCCGCTGACCGCCTTCGCGGAATTCACTTTGACGACATCGGCCGCCATCACCTTGCCGGGCACGACGTGATACGTGAGCACGCGACGCAGCATCGCCCTGTTTTCCGGCTTCAGCAGGGTATCGAGCGTGCCCGCAGGCAGTTTCGCGAACGCCTCGTCGGTCGGCGCAAAGACCGTGAACGGGCCCGGCCCTTTGAGCGTGGCAACGAGGTCAGCCGCCGTGAGCGCCTTGGCCAGCGTGGTGAACGACCCGGCGGCAACCGCCGTGTCGACGATGTCCTTGGTCTGCTGCGCGCGCGCCGGCGAGGCCGCCGCCATGATCCCGACCAGGGCTAGTGAGGTCAACGCAAACGTGGTCTTCATGTGCACTCCTTGAACGAATCCCTTTAACTGAACTACGCCACGACTTTCGTGATTGACTCTGTCGTCTTTAACTATAATGAAAGTTAAATTGCATACAAGTGAAACTGTGCATCGCACGCGAAGTCATGTGAGCGTGACGACACAAACGACGCGAAATGTGAACCAGAGTCAAACGAGGTTAGCCATGCTGTCGAAGACCCTGCAGGACGGACTGAACGACTACGGAATTGGCGCCAAGATTCGTGCGCTCCGCCTGAAGAAGAAGATTGGCCTCGTCGACCTTGGCAAGCACACCGGGCTGTCGCCGGCGCTGCTCTCGAAAATCGAGCGCGGACGTCTGTTCCCCACGCTGCCGACGCTGCTGCGCATCGCGCTCGTCTTTGGTGTCGGCCTGGAGTACTTCTTCGCTGGCGCGCGTGAAAAGCCGCTCGTCGCCGTCACGAGAAAGAGCCAGCGCGTGGAATTGCCGGAGCGCCCTGGCGCGCGAGAGGCGGCGTATCGGTTCGGGTCGCTCGATTACCCGGCGACCGAGCGCCGTTTCAACAGCTATTACGCCGAGTTCCTGCCGATGGCGCCCGAGAA
>DASTDQ010000508.1:0-2058 GCA_035710305.1 Vicinamibacterales bacterium
TCTCGAGTGCCGGTCACGTCGTGGACCTCGCTGAAGGTGAAGCCCGGACCGACGGCGGTGGCGTGCACGCCGTGCCGTCGCCCTTCGTGCGCGAGCGCCTCGGTGAACTTGATCGCGAAGGCCTTCGTCGCGCCATAGAGCGTGTGGCCGGCGGGCGCCGGCACCAGGCCCGCCAGCGACGCCACGTTCACGATCCGGCCGTAGCCGCGCTCGATCATCCCGGGCACCAGTCGATGGGTCAGCTCCGCGAGCCCCATCACCATCACCTGCAGCATCGCCTCGTGCCGCGTCCACGGCGAGGCGACGTAGATGCCCGGCACGCCGTAGCCAGCGTTGTTGACGAGCGCGTCGATGCTGAGGCCGCGTGCCGCGATTTCGTCGCAGAGCCTCTCGGCCGCGGCGCGGTCCGACAGGTCGCAGACGATCACATGAACCTTGCGGCCGTACTGGCGCTCGAGTCGCGTGGCGACGGCGCGGAGCCGATCCTCACGGCGAGCGGCGATCACGAGGTCGAAGCCGTGTGCCGCGAACACGTCGGCGAACGCCTCTCCGATGCCGGAGGACGCACCTGTAATCAGCGCGGTGCGAGGGTGCGAAGGTGCGCTTGCCGCGCCGAAGCCGCGAAGCGGCGAAGGCGGGGGGGTGCGAGGGTGCTGCTTCATGGGTTCAGGGGTCAGGGATTCAGGGTTCGTCGCATAGAATCGACCTCGTCATGATTCGCCTGCTCGCATCGGGCATCGGGCTCGCGCTCGTGGCCTTCACCGTGCCCGCCCCGGCGGCGCAGCAGCGCGGCGCGCCGTTCTCGGTGGTCGAAGCCTCGATCGCCGAGATGCGCATCGCCATGGAGCAGGGCCGAACGACGTCGCGGGACATTGTGACCCAATCGCTGGTGCGGATTGCGGCCTACGAGGACCGCCTGAACGCCGCCATCAGCGTCAACCCGCGCGCGCTGGCCGAGGCCGACGAGCGCGACCGCGAGCGCAGGGAGGGGCGCGTCCGCGGTCCATTGCACGGCATCCCCGTGGCGCTCAAGGACAACATCCACACGACGGACATGCCGACGACAGGAGGCGTGCTCGCCTTCGCAGGACTCGTACCGCCGTACGAGGCCACGCTCACCAGGAACCTTCGCGAGGCGGGCGCCATCATCATCGCGAAGACGGTGCTGACCGAGCTCGCCAACTGGATGTCCGAGCGCATGCCGACCAACTACAGCTCGCTGGCCGGCTTCGGCTTCAACCCGTACGACCCGCGGCGCGATCCGCGTGACACCTCCGACGGCCGTCCGGCCCTCGCTACGGGCGGGTCGAGCTCGGGGATCGGAACGGCCGCCAGCTTCTGGGCGGCGAACGTCGGCACCGAGACGTCGGGATCGATCCTCAACCCGGCGAATCAGACCATGCTCGTCGGCATCAAGCCGACGGTCGGCCGTATCAGCCGCTACGGCGTGATCCCGATCGTGGCCGACCAGGACACGCCGGGGCCCATGGCCAGGTCGGTGGCCGACGCAGCGGCGCTGCTTGGTGCGCTCGAGAGCGCCGCGCCAGACCCGAACGACGCGGCCACGCGGGCGTGCGCGCCGCCACCCGGCAGGGACTACACGCGATTCCTGCGACGAGACTCGCTGACGCGGGCCCGCATCGGAATCCCGCGCGCCTTCTTCTACGAGGCCACGACCGGCGAGCGCGGCTCGACGGGCGGGTTGAATGACGCTCAGAAGGCCGTCATGACGTCCGCGATCGACGTGCTGCGAACGCAGGGCGCCGTCGTGATCGATCCGATCGACATTCCGTCGATCGTGACGACGGACGCGGAACGCAATTTCCTTCGATGGCCGAACTGCAGCGGACCCGGGGGCGCGAAAGGGCGCGACGAGCACTGCTCCGTCGTGTTCAAGTACGGCATGAAGCGGGACTTCAACGCATGGCTCGCCTCGCTCGGAGACCGGGCGCCGGTCAAGACGCTCTCGGAATTGCGTGCGTGGAATCGCGCGCACGAATCGAGCGGCACGCTGAAGTACGGTCAGACCCAGCTGGACAACGCGGACGACATGGACCT
>DASTDQ010000509.1:0-15105 GCA_035710305.1 Vicinamibacterales bacterium
TTGGCCGGTGACCACACATTCAGGTACAGGCAGTCCTCGCTCATGGCCGTCGGCGCGGCGAACAGCTTCATGATGGCCATGTCCTGCATGCAGCTCGCGGCGTAGGTCGCCGCTTGCTTGACGCCCGTCCACGACGCGACACGCTGAGGCGCCTTCCATCGCAGCGCGCCGACCGGGGGCGCGGCGAACGGAATGCCCTTGAACGAGACGATGCCGTTGGCCGGCGTGCCGGCAACGCGGCCGCCGGTCACGTCGACTTGCGTGACTTGAGCGCTCGCCAGCAATGGGAACGACAGCGCCAGCACCGAGCAGGCGACAACAATCGTCTTTGTCACGACATCACCCGTCATTGTGAAGAGTCCCGACGTCGGATGGCTTGCCAGCCGAAGCTCGCTCGAGCGACGGCGAGCGAAGGCTGGCGGTGAGGCAGGGATTCGAACCCTGGGTAGGACTTTAAAGGCCCTACAACGGTTTAGCAAACCGCCGCCTTCAGCCTCTCGGCCACCTCACCGCAGACGGTAAGTATACGGAAGATCGGCACTTGCGCAAACGCCCCGGTCGAGGGCGACGGTTTTTCGGTCCGCGACCAGCGCGGCCAGAAATCTCGACATCTCCGTTCGCGGCTCGGTGTTCACCTCACCACACTGCATCGAAGAAATCGCCAATGATTCCGCGAGTCAGCCGCCAGCGTCTGGGATCGGCAAGTTGTGCAGTAGTTCGCCGGGCTCTTCCGGGCGCCACTCGCAAACGGTCACCAAGGCTGTGCCCCTCAGCCAGGAAATGGCGACGAGTTGTCCTGGAGATGACCCGATAACGTCGCCCGGCACTCCTCCGTGGAAGAATCAAATCGAGCGATTCCCACTGACGTCTCGGCATATATGCGCGTGAGTGCGCCGACGATGATGTAATTGGTCTGGCCCACGCCAACAAGTCCCTGCACGCCGCTGGTGTAGTAAGGGTAGGCCTGCCCATTCAACGACGCATAGATATAGAAGGTCGCGGGGACGTCACCGTTGCTCCAGCATCTACCTGAGACCTGTTCGATCACGAATCGTTTCCCCACCGGCACGAAAGCGACTTCGCCGGAGGGGCATGTACTATTACCACTTCCGTCACAAACGCTCACCGCGAAGGCCTGTCTGGCGGAAACGTCCGCGGTGTAGATCGGCGCCGTCGGCGAGCTGTTCAGATTGAAGGTTGTCCCAGGAGCCAACTGCACCGCAGGAAGACTTGAGACGCCCACGGTCCACGGACCGCTCTGTAACGCGTTCACCGTGCCGGCCACGCTGCCCGTCCCTTGCAGCGCGACTGGAACGGGCTCTGCCGGAGTGTTCACGACAGTTACCGGAGCCGACCCGGCTCCGCGTGCCGGCGATGGCACAACGATGGAGAGGGTGAATCCGACGATGGCCATCAACATGACGACGACTGCAAACCGTGTTGTGACTCGCATGGGGCTCCTCCCGGGTTACGCGCTGGAACTATCCGTCACCCGACTTTGCCTGATTAAGATTGAGGCCGCAGGTGGCTCCCGCCACCACTTCACGTCGATGAGAGATCCGACCAAACGAGCAACGAGTTGCCACGCGACCTCAAAGGCTGCGCAGGAATGCCAGCAGGGCGACCCTGTCCGCTGGCGGCAGCGAGACGCCGAAGGTATGGCCCTTGATCGCGCGCCTGTCGGCTCCGGGAGGGTTCCATCCTTTCGACTGGTAGTCGGGTTGGAGCCTGGCAGGGTCGAACAGCTCCTCGAGCGTTGCGATCGACCCGTCGTGAAGCAGCGACCGCCGGAACCATACGCCACGCAACGACGGGATCTTGTAGAAGCCCGTTCCCTTTCGTGTCTTCATCGCCGCATCCGGATCGGTGCCGACCGTGCGCGGCATGATGTCCTCGCGATTGGGATGGTCCGCTGGCGGCGTGTAACCCTCTGCGAGCGTGAGCTTTCCATTCGTGTAGTTCGGTGGCGCGTGGCACCCCACGCAACCTTCACGGCGGAAGATCGTTTCGCCGCGCGCCACCACGTCGGGTGACGCAACCTCGGGATTCTTTGGCGGCTCCAGCGACATCAGATACACGCCGATCGCGTACAGCACTTCGTCGGCGTGGCGGAACCGCACGCGTCGCTGCGCGTCAGTCAGAATCCGGTGCGGTCCGAAATCCATCCGGTCGGCGCCCGTAACGAGCGCGGCATAGCGCGCGATGTCTTCGGGTCCGCGCAGCCGGTGGGAACCCGTGGCATCGAGATAGCGGTTGTATCGGAGGTTCATCAGGTCGGGAATCTTCGTCGCCGCGTAGGGACTGCCATTGGTCCGCGCGAAGACGCCGTTGCCGAACGACTGCCCCAGCCGCTCATCGACGTTGCGCTGTTGAAGTCGTTCCGCCGACATCATGGCGAAGCGCTCGACGCGCTCGTCGGGCGCCCAAGGCACCGTGAACTCGCGCCACAATGCCACGCCTGGTGAATCGCCGGTGTAGAACTGCTGTAGGCGCCTCGCCGTGCCTTGCGCGCCGGCCAACGGCAGCCCCCGCACACCTCGTTGGCCCCGTTCGGTCAGCCTCGTGCCCAGCGGACCGGGAACCGTCACGCGATTGTCTGGATCGACGGCCGCGTGACACGCTCCGCACGCCTGCGCCGTCAGCATGAGGCCGCTTTCGGTAACCACCCACCGGATGCCGAACGCGGCCCCGTCGGACGACTTGAACATGCCGTCGAACGCGCGTGGGTCTCGAGCCCTGGCGATCACGGCGGGGTCGTCGATGCGCATCAGCACAGCGTCCATCTCGACGAACGCGCGCTCGCCAGCGGCGACCCAATCCAGGTTGGTCCGCATGCGCGTCGCGTCGACCAGGGGCTCGGGCTTCTGCTGTTGCAGCCATTCCCAATAGCCGGCCGGTTCGCTGTCCGGGTGATACAGGGGATAGGTCCGCAGGTTCACGGCGGGTGCCGCGTAGTATTCGGCGGCCCGGTAGTGCGCGGGGCGCGTGTTCAAGCCCGCGATTGGCGTTGCCCAGTCCTCCAGCGCGGCATCGTCCCAGACCCGAGGAACGCCCGGCCTCTGGGCGAAGGCGACGGCCCCAAGGCCGACGACGAGCACCAGCGCATACGTTGGCATACGCGGCATGAGTTCCTCCCGGTCACCGTAGCGGCGCCGCACGAAGCGCGCGCTACCTGGTGATCCGCAGAAAGGGCGCCGGAAGGGACAGCTCAGCTATTTGCTAGGAAAGACAGGAAATCAGGGGGGCAGCATCCGCTCCCAGTTCGTGACCACGACCAGCGGTGCGGGCGGTGGCTCGCTGACGGGAACGGCCACCAGGAAGCGCCGGCCGTCGCGCGTATCGTAAGCGCGGCCAAACTGTGCGTCGCGGTCGTAGGCACGTGCGAGCGCGGCGTGACGGAAGAGTGGCTGTGGCGCGGTAGAGCGGAACTCGGCGCCGGATGTCAGTTTCGTTTCCATCACGGTGCCGTCCGGTGCGACGTACAGCAAGGCACGACCATCGGACGTCCACGTGGGTAGTCGCCCTCCGGCCATCGACACCCGCCAGCTTCCGGGTCCCTCAGGGAACCGCCGCACGTACACCTCGAACGTATTCGAGCCCTCGTTCGAGGCGTACGCCACCCACCGTCCGTCGGGCGAGATGCGTTGATCGTGCTGGTTGCCAGCCGCCCGTGCCAGGTACCACAGTTTCGGCGGCGTGGCCACGACATCTGCCGCCCAGATGTCGAGCAGCGTCTCCGAATTCAGCATGTGCCCGACAACGTAGCGACCGTCGTGAGACCAGTCGGTTGCCCAGGCTTGACCGCCGAGCGACACATCGAGCACTTTGCGGTCGCCCGTCGCAAGATCCACGATGACTGGAAACGGTCTGCCGGCTGGACCACCGGCCGCTATGAAGCGCGAGCCGCCGGGAGCCCAGACAGGGCTTTGTCCCTGCATACCGGTCGGGGTCGGGATGCCACTCGCCGTGTCGACCCGGAGCACGCCGCTGCCTGCGGTGGCCGCCAGCACCAGACGGCCATCATCGGACAGCGCGATCCCGTTGTACGGCCCGTCGTCGAGTGCGGCGAGATCGTTACCAGCCCGATCGATCCACGTGAGCCGTAGAAGCGTCCTGTCCTCGACTCGAGGCAGATAGGCGAGCACGTTGCCAGCCACCGAGAAGAAGGCCCGGCCGGGCGCCGTTTGCTCGACCTCTTCGACGAGACGGATCGGACTGCCTGCCACCTCCAGGCGATCGAGATCGAATCGCTGCGCGACGACCGAACGCTGCTGCAAAAAAAAGAGATAACCGCTGGAATACCAGCCTCTCGTGCGAAACGTCTGATTGGCAGTCGCGCCGGCACCGGGCTCGGCATCGCCGAGAAGCCCGCGTCCGAACCGCAGCACCGGTTTGTAGTCCTTCGCGCCGAGGACTCCGACATAGACGCCGGCCGTGCTCTGCCCACCGGTGAAAAACAGAAAATGCCGGCCATCGGGCAGGAATTGCGGCCACGCGTTCGCCCCGATGCGTTCGATGTCGCTGCCGCCGCCGGGAGCCGTGGGTGGCAGCGCTACAGCAAGGCCACCAGTCGCCGGTACCTGCCAGAGCGGCGAGACCACCAGCCCTTTCGAAAAGAGGATGACACCGTCACGGTTCCATGTGCCGCCGCCACCGGTGCCGGTGTCGCAGTTGCAGATCGTTTCCACGCGTCCCGTGGCCAGCTCGATCCTCTTCAGCGCGTTGCCCGCGAAGAAGCCTATGAACCGTCCATCCGGTGACCAGAATGGGTACGTCGCGCCATCAGTACCGGCCAATCGTTGCGGGGTCAGCGCGTCGATCGCTCGCAGCCACAGCGTGCGTTCCCCACCACGCGACGCAGTGAATGCGAGCCGACTGCCGTCCGGCGACAACGCAGGCAGACGATCGAAGCTGTAGCCGTTTGGCGGGAAGATCTCGAATCGCGTCAGCGCAGGCGGCGCTGTCGCGACAGCGCCGCGCCGCAGCAGGAGCGAGGCCCATGCGGCCGCGAGGACGAGAGTTGCCGCGAGCAGCACAGCGACGAGGTACCGTCGCCGCTTTGACGCACGCACTTGAACGGTCCGCCGTGCGATGCTGAGATCGCGCAGGAAACGCGACAAATCACCCGCGCTTTCCCAGCGCCGCTCACGGTCCTTTATCAGGCATCGGCCGATCGCCCATGCGAGAGGCTGCGGCACCTCCGGCCTCACCTCGTCCACCGCCACCGGCTCGCTCTCGAGCACAGCAGCCAACGACTGCGCCGTTCCGTCCCTCTCGAATGGGCGTCGTCCGGTCAGCATCTCGTATAGCACTGCGCCCAGCGCGAAGATATCGGTGCGCCCGTCGACGGTCTGGCCCTGGAGCTGTTCCGGGGCCATGTACGGGACCGTTCCCACCAGGGTTCCTTCAGCGGTCAGCGCCTCCGTTGTGCCGCCCTCCAACCACTCGCGATCGTGCCGTAACGCTGCCAGACCAAAATCGAGGAGCTTCACTCCAGCCGGAGTGATCATGATGTTGGCCGGTTTCAAATCGCGATGGACGAATCCCCGCCGATGCGCGGCCCCGACCGCGTCGGCAATCTGCGCCGCGAACTCGACCGCGTCGGCCATCGGGAGGGCTCCGCGGCGAAGCCTGGCCGCGAGCGTTTCACCCTCCAGAAGCTCCATCACGAGAAAGTCGACGCCGTCATGCTCGCCGATATCGAACAGCGTGCAGATGTGCGGATGGTTGAGCGCCGAAATCGCGCGCGCCTCGCGTTGAAAACGCAGCCGCGCCTCGGGACGCGCGGCCAGGTCACCGTGCAGCCATTTCAAGGCGACCATGCGATCGAGTCGCGTGTCGCGGGCCTTGTACACCTCGCCCATGCCGCCGGCCCCGAGCTGGGCGATCACCTCATAGGGTCCCAAGTGCTCGCCTGGCGCAGCGGGCGACGCATCGTGTCCCAACGCCAACCCTCGAAGTGCTTCGTCCCGAAGATCGGGATCGATCTGTTCGGGCAATCGCGCCTCGTATTCGGCTGCGAGGTAGGGCGTAACGTCGTCGACCGAGATGCCTTCCGCGGCACACGCCTCCGCCATCCTCTCCACGCGGAGACGCGGGTCGAGCTCGCTGACGCGATCAAGGACCGCGCAGATACGCCGCCAGCTGTCTGGCGTTGGCGTCATCGCAACGAGGCGTACAGGAACGCGCGAGCCCTTTGCCAGTCACGCTTGACCGTGCGCTCGGAAGTTTCGAGCATCGCGGCAATCTCCTTCAACTCGAGGCCGGCGAAGAATCGTAGCTCGACGACCTGCACCTGCCGCGGGTCCAGGGCCGCGAGCTGGTCGAGCGCGTCGTTCATCGCAATCAGATCCGTCAGTGCCATCTCAGTCGGCGCTGCAACGGAGCTCGACAGCGCGATCGGCCCGCCGCCGCCAGCGTCACGCTTTCGCGCCCGACGGCGGCGGATGTGATCGATCACGATGAGTCGCATGGCACGTGCTGCAACGGCGAGGAAATGCGGTCGGTCGACGACGGCCGGCGCCGATCGTTCTGCGAACTTGAGATACGCCTCATGGACCAGCACGGTCGGCGCCAGCGTCTCTCCAGGCCTCAGTCGTGCGAGCTGTCGCCTGGCCAACGCGCGGAGGTCATCATAAACCAGCGCGAATAGCTGGTCCGCAGCGTCGGCATCCCCTCCACGCCACGCCTCCAGTAACTGTGTAACGCTCGTACGCGTCTGGGGCCGCATCAACTGCTGAGTCTTGAGTTGGAGAGCACGGCCCAAGTTTATGCGCGGCGCCAACTGCCACAAAGAAGTGCCACGTGACTCGTCTAAGGCAGTATTACGTGGGCTGGAATTCGGCGACGGCGTGGCCAGTTACGCGCGCCGATGCGGGCTCTCTATTTCTCCGGTTTGGTTCATTACTTAGTTGTATTCGGCCTGGAGATGCCGACCTGCACGCTCGATTGCGCGATCCGGTCGATTGCCGATCCGGTCGGCCCACTGACTCACGCTCAACCCGCACGGCTCTTGCCACGCGCCGCGCGACTCGCGCGGGCACTGCGCACCACACGTGCGCCACGTGCCCATCCTTCCTCGCGTGCCAGCCGGATCAGATCCTTCGACGTCACACCCCTGACCGCCCGCCCGGTGACATTGGCGAACGGCGACCGACCTCGCTTCGCGACGGGCGTCACGGCGTACACGCGACCGTCCTGACGCCGGATCTGGACTTCTCCGTCGCGTGACGCCTCCTCGAGCACCTCGGCGAGCCGCTGCCGTGCCGTCGAGTATGTATAGAGCTTCATAGATCCACCTCGATCAATGTCAAGCCGAGCTGCTTGGCATTCCGCCTGATCGGACCGTCGAGTGCGAGCAGCGGGAATCCAGATGACCGGGCTCCTTCCAGAATGTACGCGTCGTACGCGTAGATGCCCAACTCCAGACCCAGATTCACGGCACGCAGGATGTCGATCGCAAGCTCTCGAATGGTCACCTGCTCGAAGTCGGTGACCAGTTGCCGCGCACGCTCCGACGTGAGCCGGCGCCTCTTAACGCCGGCGGTTGCGGCGTTCCCGACCTCCCAGCGCAGGGATGGCGGCGCGCACACGACGCTCCCCATCGTCGCCTCGACGACCGCCTGTTTCTCAGGCTCATCGAGGAGCACGGCCAGAATGGCTGACGTGTCGATCACGACGTTCGCTGGCATCGCGCCACAGTTCGTACAATTGTACAATGATTCTGCTGCCCAGTCTGTATGCCCGTTCCCGATCTCTGAGGAGACCAGACCTCTCCACCGCTGGTGGCCGGCCGTTCGAAATGAACCAGCCGGCTGCGCCCCGTCGGGTCCGCACCGCTCCCGCTCAAGAATGAGAACGCAGCGTCCGAGTTGCTCGCGCGGAACACTCGGGCGAACTCGACCGTGTCGTCCACGGTGATCCTGTGGAGCTCTGCATCCGGCACGGCGCCCGTGTACGCTCCAAGACAAAAGATGGCTGCATCCTGACTCGAGAGCGTTTCCCCGAGCGCCGAACAGTCCGCGAAGTCGCGGTGCAGAACCTCTTTCAGTTTGGGATGCGAGATGCCGAGCGCCCTGCGCCCGATCGCTGTGACGCGTCCGACAGCCGTGTGATCAACCGCGTAACGCAACGCATACCCGCCGACCATCCCGGTCGCGGCCACAATGGCGGGGCGCTTCAGACCGATTGGTTGCTCGGCACCGTGCCAGGAAGGTGTTGGCACCACGCGTCCACCGCCCATCGACCTCTAGCGGAACGAGAACTGAAGGCCCACCCACGCCGCGCGCGGCGCGCCGGGGCTGACGAATCGCGGGTCGGCGTACTCGGCGCCGAGCACGTCATCGGCGTCGCCCAGCAGCCCGAAGGTCGAATACCCGGCACCGAACAGGTTCGTGACGCGCGCGGTCACGGCAACGCGGCGCGCGAGCGCGTAGCCCGCGGTCAGGTTGACGACGGCGAAGCCGTCGAGCGGTTCGAGCAGGTTCGCTTCATCGCCCCGGAAGTACTGGCTGGACTCCGCAAGCAGGTTGCCGCCGATCGTGAACCGGCCGATCGTGCGCGAGAGATTGAGCTTGAAGTGGTGCCGCGGCACCCCCGGAATCCGGCTGCCGGCCTCCACCCGGATCTCCCCGTCCTCCGCGTCAGGATGATTCGGGCTGCTGAGGGTGAGCGGCGTGTCGAAGCGAGCGGCGATCAACGAGTAGGCGACGTCCCAGCGAACGGCGCGGAGCACACCTGACGCGCCAAGCTCCAGGCCCTGCCGGCTCGTGTCGCCGACGTTCTGGAAGTGCCCGGTGTTGGTGAGCGGGCCGCTGCTGATGAACAGGATGTCGTCGATCGTGGCGGTGCGAAAGAACGACGCGTTCCACGAGACGGCGTTGCGGCGCCCGCGGATCCCGGCCTCCCAGGTGCGGGCCACGACCTGCTCGAGAGGCGGATCCGCGACAAACGCATTCGGCAGGCGGCAGGGATCTGCCGCATCGGCACAGCTCAACTCCGACGGCGCCGGCACGCGCGACGACACGCTGAAGCTCCCGTAGGCCGTGGCGCCGCGCGGCAGATCCCACGTGATCCCCGCGGCGGGGTTGAGTCTCGCGAACTCGTGGTCGCCGTCGAGCGCGGTTCCCGCCTGATCTCTCAACGCGATGTCGCTGTAGTTGAAACGCGCCGCCCCCATCACCGTGAGACTCGGCGCAACGGTGAAGAAGTCCGCCGCGTACACACCCGCGTGCCGGACCGTCGTCCTGAGGCGGACCGCGGCGTCGCTGTCGAACTGCCCGATGCCTTCGGTTCCCCGGTCCTCCGTGAGCCGCGCGATCTCGGTGTCGGCCTCGTACTCGGTGCCTCCGCCGTCGGCGTCGAAACTGACGCCGGCGACGAAGTGGTTCGGGCGCCCAGACAACGGCCTGGCCACAGTCGCCTGCAGAGCGCCGCCCCACCCGTTCGACAGCCTGTGAGACGTGTTGTTCGTGGCGTCCAACTCATCGTCGTCATCGATGGCAATGAATTGACCGTTCTGATTCACGACGGGGTCGCCTTCACCTTCATCCGAACAGAGGAGCGCCTCGAAAGCGGCCTCCTCGCATTCGCCGTAGGCGGAGTCGTCGCCGTTGAACGTATCGAGCGAGGCTCGCCTGTAGTAGAACTGGCCGTCGATGCTCACTGCCGGGTCGGGAGTGTGACGCCCGCGGAACGTCAGCAGCGTCATGTTGGTGCGCGTCTCGTCCGGGTGCGTGAAGATGGCCGAGCGATCCTCGTCCAGCAGCTGGATCGGCGCGGAACTGTTGCCGATGAGCCGGTTCACCGCGGTCGTGACACTGCCGCCGAGCGTGGCGGATCCCCTGCGCCATTCCACGTCGCCAAACAGTTGGCGGACGTCCGACGGCGAGAAGTCGCGCCAGCCGTCCTCGGTCAGAACGCTGCCTGCCACGAAGTAGCTCAGTCGCCCGTTGTTGCCACCGCTTCCGGCCTCCAGCAGGTAGCGGCCAAACGACCCGCCCGACACCGTCACGTGGTGCCCGCGGTGCGAGAACCCCGTCTTGGTCTGCATCGAGACCGCACCGCCGAGGGCATTCAGCCCGAACAGCGGGTTCGACCCCGGCATCAAGTTGATGCTGGCAATGGCATTGGCGGGCACGAGGTCCCAGTTCATCGTGTCGCCAAACGGCTCGTTCAGCCGCACTCCGTTCTGATAGACCGCCAGGCCTTGCGGCAGCCCGAGCATCGGCGAGCCGACGAACCCGCGATAGTTGAGATCCGGCTGGAACGGGTTCGTCGTGGCCTCGTTGACGTGCACGCTGGGCAGGGTCAAGAGCATCTGCTCGCCCACGGCGACGGCTCCCGTTCGCTCCAACGAGTCAGCCGTTGCTGTCTGCACGTTGGCCGGGATCTTGTTCCGGTCGATGCCCAGGCCGTGGATCGGCGTCGCACCGACGACCTCGATGGATTCTTCGAACGTGGGAGTCGGCTGCGGTGATTGGGACGGCTGACTCGGCGCAGGCGCCTGCGCGCTCACGACGACCGTGGTGGCGACGCTCACGAACGTCGAGCACAGAGAGGCCCTGGCGGCGCCACACGTCCACTCCCGTGACATGAACTCCTGGATTCTTACACGGGCTGCACGTCCTCCTGAATCTGTGCCATGCTGCGGGATAAAGATGCGGAGGAGGCGCCCATGGCTCGCGCATCTGTCGCGCGGCAAGGCGCTCATGGCGCAGGCGCGCTATCGCTCGGCGGCACGCGTGCTGACGCAGGCTGTCGCCGCGTCGCGGCGCGCTCGCGGGCTCGACACGCTCGCAACCGCCAACGCCCTCACCGCGCTGGCGGCCTGCTACCAGTCGCTCGCGAAGTATTCTCAGGCCGGCCCTCTCCTCCAACGGGCGCTCACCATCGTCGAACGCCTGTTCGGGCGCGAGGGGTCCGAGGTCGCCGCCGTGTATCACGAGCTGGCCGCACTCGAACACGCGGCGGGCAACTGGGCTCGCGGCGTGCCATTTGCGCGGATTGCCCTTCGGATACGCAGGCGCGCGTTGGGCGCGCGCGATCCGTTGGTGGCCGGCGATATGGTGACGCTCGCCGCGTTGCTGGACAGGCAGCGGAAGTTCAAAGAGGCTGAAGGACTCTATACACGTGCGATCGGGATCCTGGAGCGTGCCGCCGGACCCGCCCATCCCGACGTCGCCGTGGCGTTGAACAACCTGGCGGCGATCCAGCACGCGCGCGGACGGCTGACCCGGGCCGAGGGACTGTATCTGCGCGCGCTGGACTTGCACACCGCGCGCTTCGGCCCACGCCATCCCCAGGTCGCCTTCTGCGCCAGCAATCTCGCCGCGCTTCTGACGGCATCAGGGCGCGCGCAAGACGCCGCCGAGCTTTTGCGTTCGGCGCTGCCGGTCTTTCGGAGCGCATTCGGGCCGCGAAGCCCGAACGTCGGCCGCTGCCTCGAGCACTATGCCGACGCGCTGCGCGCCCTGGGGCGGCGCCGGGAGGCACAGGCCTGCGCCAGGCGTGCCGAGCGAATCCTGGGCAACATCGAGTCGGTCAACGACGAAGGGGTGGCGGCAACGGCGACGATCAATCCGCAGCTGGCGCGATTTCGTTTGATCGTGGGGCCGTCTCCGATCAACCGGCTTGGCGTGTTCGCCGACGAGGCCATCCCGCCCGGACGCCGCATCATCGAATACACGGGTGAGCGCATCGGCCGGCGCGAGGCAAAGCGCCGCTCGGACCTTGGGGCGGGCTATCTCGTTGTGATGAAGGGGTATTACCTCGACGGCGCGATCGGCGGAAGCGGCGCCGAATACGTCAATCACTCCTGCGCGCCAAACCTCCGCGAGCGCAGGCTGCGCGGCCGCGTGCACCTGTTCAGCCTTCGTTCGATCGCCAGGGGCGAAGAACTGACGGTGGATTACCGCTACTCGCCTGACATCGAGCCCGTGGCGTGCCGGTGCGGGGCCCCGACGTGCAGGGGAACCATCAATGCGGCCCGCCGCCCGCGACCACGTCGTGGTCTGCGGCGGCAGGCCGTTCTCACTCGGCGGTGAATCGGGTTCTGTTACGCGGACCACTTCCCTCTTAGGCCGCCCTTGATCGGCTTGCGGGTGGGCAGATCCTTCTTCGTCTTCGGGCTTGCAGCACGGACAAAGGTCACGGTCTGACTCATATGACACTCCTGTGTCTTCGGTACTCGCGGATGCGATGCGACGCGATTCGCGCGTAGCATACACCTTGCCGTCATCGGTCGGGATGAGCAAACGGAACCCAAATCGCCGAAAAGGCCGCTCTCGCGACGCCGGCGCGCGTGAGGCGAGGCACGGGCGTGTGCCGGAACGGGGCCGGTACGGCCTCGAAACGAGTCCACGACTGGCGTCATCCTGGCGCCACGATCGCCCATCTCCGGGCGTGCGCGACCGCGTGTTCGGGGAGGCCGGGCGAAAGCGCTATCGCACGGGAACGCATCGCACGCGCGCGCCGGAGGACACGCTGGCGGCGCTGGTTCCGCATCTCCGCCGTTACGGCATCACCCGCGTCGCCAATGTGACCGGGCTCGACCGAGTCGGCGTGCCCGTGTATGTCGCCGTACGGCCAAACGCACGATCGCTCTCGGTCTCGCAGGGCAAAGGCCTCGACGCGGCATCGGCAAAGGTCTCCGCCATCATGGAGTCGCTGGAGGCCCACCACGCCGAGTTCCATCGGTGCCTCTGCCGTATCGGCACGCGGGCGCAGATGCTCGACGCCTCGCGCGCGACCGGCGCCCGCAGCGGCGTCATCGATCCGCTGCGGCTGCCGCGCGCACGGGCATCCGCAGATCTCGAGCACCGGGCCATGGTCTGGACCACGGGCGAGGATCTCGTCACCGGCCGCGCGATGTGGGTCCCGCTCGAGATGGTCGACCTCGATTTCACGCTGCCGCACGTGTTCGACGGGAGCCTGCTGCTGCGTTCGAGCAACGGCCTTGCGTCGGGCAACACGCTGGCCGAAGCCGTGCTGCACGGCCTCATCGAGGTGATCGAGCGTGACGCGACCGGGCTGATGAATCTGCGGCGACCCGACGAGTGGGCGCGCGCGCGGCTCGATCTGGCGAGCGTCTCCGATCCGGGCGCCGCCATGCTGCTCGAGCGCTTCGAACGGGCGGACATCGCCGTCAATGTCTGGGATGTCACAACCGACATCGGCGTGCCGGCGTTCACGGCCGCAATCTTCGATCGCACCACCGACGAGCTGCTCAAGCCGTGGCCGCCAGCCCTCGGCAGCGGGGCTCATCTCGATCCCGGGGTCGCCTTGTGCCGCGCGCTCACAGAGGCGGCGCAGAGCCGGTTGACGGCCATTGCCGGATCCCGCGATGACATCGGGCGCAGGGACTACGACGAGAGCCAGTCGGCGGAAGTGATCGAGCACCACCGGTCGATGTCCGCCGAACGCGGCGCGCGCAGCTTTCGCGCGATCCGATCGCGTGCCACCGACACCGTCCGGGGAGACCTGAAGGAGATCCTCCGGCGCCTGGCCTCGCGGGGGCTGCGGGAAGTCGTGGCGATTGATCTCTCGATCGACGATCTCCCGGTCAATGTGGCGCGCGTCATCGTCCCGGGACTGGAAGGGTTCGAGCCAGAGACGTCGGCGCTCGGCGAGCGCGGGCGTGCGCTCGAGGGACGTCGTGAGCCAGGAAAAGGGCGGCGGCGATGAGCGCGTACGTGTTCCTGGGGCCGACCCTGCCGGTGCGCGAGGCGCGCCGCTATCTCGATGCGGAGTACCTGCCGCCTGTCGCGCAAGGCGACGTGTTGCGCGTCCTCGACAAGCGTCCGTCGGTCATTGCGATCGTCGACGGATTCTTCGAGCTCGTGCCGTCGGTCTGGCACAAGGAGATCCTGCTCGCCCTCGAATCGGGCGTGCACGTGTTCGGCGCCGCCAGCATGGGCGCGCTGCGCGCGGCCGAGCTCCACGCGTACGGCATGAAGGGTGTCGGCCGGATCTACCGCTGGTACGCCAGCGGCCGCCTGGAAGACGACGACGAGGTGGCGGTGGTGCATGGGCCGGCAGATCAGGGCTACCGGGAGATGTCGGATGCGATGGTCAACGTGCGCGATCGCTGCCTCTCGGCCGCGCGGCGCGGCGTCGTCTCGAGACAGGTCGCCGGCGAGATCGTCGGCATCGCGAAGGCAATGTTCTACCCCGAGCGCCGGTGGCCCCGGATCCTCGCCGACGCGCGCGCGGCTGGAGTGGCCGAGCGTGACATCAGCCGGATGGCCGCCTACCTGAAGACAGAGAAGCAGCCACCGCTCAAGGCGCGCGACGCCACCGAGCTGCTTCGACGCGTGGCGTCCGTCGTGAAACGCCGGCCGCGACCGTTCCGCGCACGCACCCGAACCGAGCGTACCAAGTACATCGGCAGGCTCCTCGCGGAAGTGGCCGCCCCGGCCGCCGGCGCGACGCGGACGACACAGCACGGCCGCGCGGAGGAACTGGCTCTGCTGAGAATCCTGATGGCGCGTGAGGCGCTGCACGCCGGTCATCAGGTGAACGACGCGGATGTGGCAGCGGTGGAGGACGCGCTGCGCCGCGACCTCGGCCTGCTCAACGCGGCCGACACTGACCTCTGGCTCGCCCGGTGCGGGCTCTCCCCGGATGACTTCGATGCGTGGATGCGGGATGAAGCGCTCGCAACACGGCTCCGCGCGCGCTTCGGAAACGCGGTGACACGCCAGGCGCGGACCGAAGGGCAACGCCTGTCCGCGCGATCGCGGGCGGCAATCACCGAACCTTCATCACGATGAACGTCAGGTCGTCGAACTGCTCCGCGTCGCGGATCCAGTCCTTCAGCGCCGCCGACACGCGCGCGGCGATCCCGGCCGCCGGCAGGTGCGCCACCTGCCGAAGCAGATCCTTGAGCCGCTCCTCGCCGAACTCCGCATCGTCGGGGTCGTGCGCCTCGGTGACGCCGTCGGTGAAGGCGAGCAGCACGTCGCCCGTGGCCAGGTCCACCGTGGCTTCCTCGTAGGTCAGTCCCGGCAGCATGCCGACGACGGAGCCGCCGACAGTGAGCTCGTGGACGTCGGGTCCGCCATCCGGAGTACTGCTGCCGCGCACGAGCATCGGCGGGTTGTGCCC